>VBHV01000116.1 GCA_005881995.1 Chloroflexota bacterium
CTACATAGACGGATGGGGAGATAGGATGTGCTGTGCGCTGCAAGCGTGGCACTTGATCGCTCTCTATTGTAAGAATGTCTTCCTCGTTCTGCATGGTAGGCAGGCCAGGCGATGATATCGGGGCAGGAGGAACAGGGAAAGGGCTATACGGCGGCTGCCCTGCCTGTATTCCAGGAAGGCCAGGTGATGATATCGGAGCGGGGGGGACGGGATAGGCAGGATGACCAGGGGAAGAGGGGGAGGCAAGGCGCTGCGGCTGTCCTGCCTGCTCGAGGGCATCAACGAAATCCTGTACCCGCGCAAAACGATCGTGCGGCTCTTTCGCCAGGGCTTTGAGAATGACCTGTTCCACTGTGGGGGAGATACTTGGCACTTTCAGGTGCAGTGGAGGCGGAGATGTATACAAATGCTGCGTTAACAATTCCGTCAACGTCCCCTCAAAAGGCGCATTGCCACAGATCCATTCATAGGTCATGATGGCCAGCGCATACTGATCACTGGCAGGCCGCGCTTTGCCCCGTAATTGCTCCGGTCACTCAGCAGGACGTCATCGTTTACTCCCAGCAGCAAATTGCCCGGTTTGACATCCTGGTGGATCAGTCCTTTATCATGAAGGAATTGTAAAGCCGAGCCAGCCTGCTTGACATAGGTAATGATGGACGCAGGCGGCAGGTGAGTGCCTTTGGGATAGCGAGTGCGCAGCGACCCGCCCGAGGCGTAGTCCATCACAATGTAGGGCTGGGTTCCGCCCTCTACGCCGCATTCCAGGGTGCGCACGATATGGGGATGATGCAGCCCAATGCTGGTGCGTGCCTCATTCAAAAACCCCTCTAACTCTTCTCCCTGCAACGGCATACTCGGCACTTTGAGCGCGGCATAGGTTTTGAGGAAGATATGTTCGCCCAGGTAGACCCTGGCAAAACCACCCTCTCCTATGAGGCGAAGTATGCGATAGTTTCCAAGCGTTCTATTGTCGGCCATTCCAAGTACCTCCTAAGAAAACCAGCTACTGAAAGGAGAAGCTCATGCGGGAAGATATCCTACAATATAGTGTAACACATCTTTTCTACTTATGAGATATCAAGTGAGCTATCAAAAACATTTTTGCAGGTTTCTTAGAAAATTGGGGATTACAAGAGACCAGGAGACACTCAACCTCTTGCCGAAAGCATCTAGCCCATGTACAATTAAGGAAAGAGACGTTGTTCGATAGCTAGCGCATCTGGCGCTTATCCGTACTGCCAGCGCTACAGCCTCATTGCAGTACTGTCTGGCGACAAATGCTGCGCACTCAGGCAGGACGCAAGGAGAGTGGGTGGGGGAACCAGTGAGAAAGCAGCCATTCTTTTCACGAGGACGCAATCTATGGCGTTCCTCCAGCAGGAAGAAACGATTCATCTTAACAGGGGCCTTCCTCTTACTGGCAGCCTCTGTCGTCGTATGGCGTTTGCTGGTGTATGTCCCCTCATCGGGGTTTTCCGTTCCTCAAAAGAAGCCCACTGAGATTCCTGAACCATCATCTCCTGCACCGAGCTTGTATGTGCATGGCAACCGCTTGTTTGATGCCCACGACAGGCCGGTCCGCCTCATCGGAGCCAACCGCTCAGGCACCGAGTACCAATGCCTGACCTACGGCGTCTTTGATGGACCCAGCGACCGGGAGAGTATTCAGGCCATGTTAGCCTGGCACATCAACGTCGTGCGCATTCCGCTGAACGAGGATTGCTGGCTCAATCTCAACATGGGCAAGAGTCCCTATGGGGGCAAGGTGTACCAGGACGGCATTGAGGACTATGTTCACCTGTTGATCGCCAATGGCATCACGCCCATCCTGGAATTGCACGCCACCGCTCCCGGCAAGCAGCAGGCCACCACCAGCCTACAGCCGTTGCCCGACCGCGACCACTCCCTGCTCTTCTGGGATGGGGTAGCCAAAGCCTACCGAGGCAACCACGCCGTCATCTTCGACCTGTTCAACGAGCCCTTTCCCGATACCAACCGCGATACCCGCGCGGCCTGGCAGTGCTGGCGCGATGGCACCAACCCAAGCACCTGCCCCTTGGGAAGCGCCGGCCTGTCCTACGAAGCGGCCGGCATGCAGGAACTGGTCAACGAGGTACGCGAGGAGGGAGCCACCAATGTCATCATGCTGGGGGGCATCCAGTATGCCGCCACCCTGGATCACTGGATGGACTACGTCCCCTACGACCCGCAACAGCAACTGGTCGCCGCCTGGCACATTTATAACTACAGCTGGTGTAACTCCAGCTCCTGCTGGCTTTCACAAGCTCTGCCCGTCATGAAATCCTTCCCCGTGATTACGGGGGAAATCGGTGAAAATGATGCGAGAGCCGACTTCATTTTGCGTGCTATGAGCTTTCTGGATCGCCCCGGTGAAGATGTCCCCCCACAGAACTATCTGGCCTGGGTCTGGAACACCGACCAGAAACCCTACGACCTGATCACCGATTACAAAAGCGGCACTCCTACCAGTCCCTATGGTTCGGCGTACATGCAACATCTGCTCTTCCAACGACCTTAACTCATCGGCACTTTCCGTAGGGGCGGGGGCGGCGGATGATGTGGGGAGGGGACGCTTGCGTCGCCCGCTCTTGCACATCTACCCTCACCGGATTATTCACGGCGCTATTTAAGCGGGTTGTTCACGATATACTCGCGTGTCAGGTTCAAATCCTCTTCATTGCGAATGACATGCTCATAGTAATCTCGCTGCCAGAAATGCTTTGCAGAAATTTGTCCTTGCATTCTTAGATGTTTAAGGGCTGCTCTCGCAGTTAAAGATTTATAAGCACCCACCACATTTCCCAATGCCGGATGGCTTTCTCTATTTGGATGTAGCCAGAGAATGAAATGTATATGGTCGGGCATAGTAATAAAAAGGTCAAGGGTAACGCTAGAAAAACGTTGTGGCAAAGCATTCCAGGTTTCTTCCAGGATTTTAGATAGTTCGGGTTGTTTAAGAATAGGTTGACGGTCTTGTTGACAGATAGTTACGAAGTAGGCCCCTTTTGATGAGTAGTCATACGAAGGTAGGCGGAGTGATCGTCGGATGGGGAGCTTTGGATCAATGTGATGGTTGTTCAATTGGTATCCTCCGTTTGATATATTTCGGCGGAGGGCGGAGGGCGGGCGACGCAAGCGTCCCATCCCCCATCATCCGCCGCCCCCGCCCCTACGGCGTGTTTGATACCGTCTCGAGTGATACCATTTCCTGCTTGTTTGTCGAGGGATCAAATCCTGAAGCATGATTGTTTGTGCTTCCTTCTAATTGCGAAGGTACAGAAGGCGTCTCTACTACTTCAACAGGGAGGTTGCTTTCGACAACGAGGCCGCCATCGATATAAATGTTATAGAGGAAGCGAGAAGAGTCGAAGGTGGTGTTGTGCGAGACGAAGAAGATCTGCTCAAAATGCTGCCCCAGTGTGTCGCCGGTGACGACATTGACAAGGCTTTGCATACGGTCGTTGTTGGCGACGCTCAACGGCTCGTCCAGGAGGAGGAAGCCGGGGGCGGCGCCCAGTTCTCGTGGTAGCGCGGCGATGGCGAAGGCCAGGCGCAGGACGAGGGAGACCTGGTCGGCGGTGCCACCGGACATGGCAGGCTGAGGAATGTAGGCATTGGCGGCGGGTTCCCAGACGCTGACCTGGAGGGGGCCGCCGCTTGAGATATGTTCTTCCGGTTCGGTTGTCAGGCGAGCGTCGTGATAACGTCCGCGTGTAAGCAGGGGGAGGAGCTGCTGCATGTAGTATTCTGTGCGCGGGAGCATCTTACGCATGAGACGATCGCAGGTAGCGGCGATGAGCAGTCCGGCGCGCTCTTTGGTCTGGTAGCTGCGTTCCTGCTGGGCCATGCGCCTGGTAGTCTGTTCCAGGTTAAGCGTTACCTTGCCCGTTTCCAGGCGTTCGCTCAGAGCCAGGTCCTGCTGCTCCAGCTGGCGCAACTCCTGAGCCACGGTGCTGATCTCCTCTTCCAGGCGAGCACGATCCTGTGGTGAGTATTCACTGACGAGGGGCCAGACCGCCGCAATGTCGGGCAGCGTATAGCCTTTTGCGGGCGGGCGATTGCGCTGGGCGAGCATGGTAGCCATACGTTCGTGTGCTTGCTCGATCTCATGCTGGCATAGTTCGATTTTGGTCCTGGACGCGCTTTCCTGGATGTTCAAGTTCTGTATCTCGCCGAGGATACCAGCTTCATTGGCTTCCTGCATTTCGCGTTCACAGCGCTGGCGCAGGGCACGCAGGGCATCGGCGAATGGGTTGGGAGGAACGATCCAGCTGCCGAGAGTGCTGCTGAATTTTGAGAGCTGCCGATAGTATTCAGAAAGCGATTCCTGGTGTTCTTTCAACAAGGCGGCTTGCAAGGCATGACGGTTTTGAAGCTCTTCCTTGCGACCAAGGGCGATTTGCAAGGAGTCGAGTTGCTTGCGCGATGTGGCGTCGGCGGTATTGATGGCGGTCTGTCCGAAGGAGACGCCGAGGGGCAGGACTCGCTGGCGCAGCGAGTCCTGCAAACTCCGCAGGGCTTCACGCAGGGCGATTTGTTGCTCACGGGCGCGTTCAATCTGGCGCATAGGATTGCCGGCCTGAAACTGTTCATATCGTTCGGTGAGGGTCTGCTTGCGCGTCAGCAATGCATCGAGAGCATCCTGGTGAATCCTGACCTTCGCCGAAATGTCGGAGATGGTGCCCATTTTGCCATCCAGGGCGGCAATTTCGTACTCGGTGGCCTTGATGGTTTCATCGAGCTTGGTTTGCAGTTCAGATACGGGTGCGATAGATCGTGCCTCGGCAGCAGCCGGTGAGGATGGGAACGATTTTGCAAAGGCGGGGATCGGCAGCCCTTCCTGGCCCGCTGCAAGGATCAATTCGTTCTGGAGTTGTTCAATAGCGCGCGTATCGACCTGAAGTTTTGCGTCCAGGTTATCCCAATCCTCTTGCTTGCGCTGTTCTTGCAGGCTTGCTTTCTTCGTGCTTAGAGCAGCGAGGGCTTCCATAGTGACATTGAGCTGGTCACGAGCAGCGAGGGCCTGGTTGCGGCTCTCGGTCATTTGCTGCTGGACATCTGCGAGGCTTTCCTCAGCTGAGGGCGCGTGTTGGAGCAAGTATTGCACTTCGTCCACAGAATGGGGGACGTTACCGCCAAGTGACTGGATTTCATGCTCAACTTTGGCCAGCGCTTCCTGGCTGCCGCCTATGCGCATAGCGGTTTCGCGGGCAGCGACCATCATGCCGACGCGATTGATGGCCTCCTGCATGCGCTGATCGGCATCGCGCTCCTTTTCGCGCGTCTTGCCATAGCTTTGCAGGTTGACACCGCCAACCGCGCCCAATACGATGGCTATCATGCCGAGAATAGTCGCGAAGATATATGAATGCCGGAATACTTCAAAAAGAGCGGCACCGCCGCAAAGAGCGGCAATGACGGCGCAGGCGATAAATATGCCCATTTGCATAGCGGCAGCACGCCTGGCGGAAAGCGCGGCGAGGGTGAGTTGTTCCTGCTGTTGATGTGCAGCTCGCACATGCTCTTCGGCCTCGACGAGCCCCTGGGATAAGCCCTTCAAGCGCTGCCATTCCTGAAGCTGGCGACGAATGCTGAGCTGCCGCCAGCGTGTTTCAGTGGCGTCGGCCCTTTCCTGTACCTGCCGGGCTTCTTTTTCGACGAGGGCCAATTCCTGCTCGTTGTCCTGTAACTCTTTGCGCAGTTTCTCGATCTGGGCGGCGTTTTCTTCCGCCTGTTGCCTTTGGGCTACACGCCTGCTATAAGCTCCTTCGGCCTCGCGCAGTGCGGTGAGTTTTTGGGCCAGGCTTTGTAATCGCTTGAGTCGGGCTTCTAACTGGGGCCGCGTGGTGCGGTGCTGCTCTTCTAGCTGATGTTGGGATTGCTGGGCGTCTTCCACAAGCAGGAGCGTATGTGCAATCTGCTCTTCAAGATCGGCCAGTATCTCCTGCAGGTGTTCTTGCTGTTTGAGCCCCAGCTCCAACTCTTTTATGGTATTGACGGCCTGCAACAAGTCGGTGGCCATGCGTTCAAGTGTGCCAAAAGAGCGTGTGAGTTCGGCGAGGCTGCGCACACGCTGCTCCAGTGCGGGCAGTTCTTCTTTTTCGCGGCGTTCCAGCTCGGCCACCTGGTGCTCAAGCTCTGGTAGTTCGCGCTGCGCATCGGCGATGACGTCGTAGGCGACGATGATGTTGTTCAGGATGGCATCGGCTTTCTTGAACTGCACGATGCGATTCTGGCGCCCTTTGAGTTCAAGCCGTTTGGCCTCGATGTCTGCAAACACCTCTTGCTGCCCATGTATCTCGGCCTCTTGCCGGCTGATCGCTGCCAGGTCTTCGGAGATTGTTACAGCATCGAGCGCCGCTTCTAACTCGCCGAGTTTTTGGCTCAATACGGGAATGCGCGCCTGTACTTCAGCAAGTTTGAGACGCTCAGTACATTCAGTCATCAAGCGTTCGTCTTCGTCTGTCAGGCGAAAATGATCAGCCAGGCGCGACAGTTTTTCCAGGCCAAGCAGGTTATGCAAGGTAGCTTCACGCTCACGCCCGCTCAAGTTCTCCAGGCGGCTCAAGCCTTTCTGCTCGACAAAGCAGGAGTTGCGCAGGGTCTTGCCGTCGATGCGTCCCAGTTCGCTGATAATGCGCTCGTTGGCGGCTTTCAGGTCGGTGATGGTTTTTTCTTCGGGCATACCGAGCTTGCGTACATCCAACGCGATGGTTTGCTCTTCTTCACGGTTTATGGTGCGGGTGATGGTCATGTCGGTTGCGCCAATAGCCAGTGCAAGCGTGATGACGGCATGTTTCTCGCCATAGTGTATCAGTTCGTTGAGAGAGGGGACAGCACGCTTCCCATATGCAATGGTCAGGGGCTCGCCATAGAGGGCGAAATAGATGCTTTCAAATATGGTGGACTTTCCGGCTTCGTTTGGACCTGAAATGAGTATACTTCCACGCTGCGGAAAATACAGGTCTACATCGCGTAAAAGCCGAAATCGTTTAACCTTCAAATGTTTCAGGATTATCATACATTGACCTCTACAGATTCTTGAAAGCCATCCAGCCAGGTGGGTGTGATAAGGCCCCTACGTAGGATGCAAGGTAGTACCCCAAAGGGCTGCCAGGAGTTCTTCTTTAGTAGCTACCAGTGCTCTCTGCTCCTGTTCTTCTTCAGCCGCAGCAATCCATTCGTCCGCGAGCCTGATAAGTTCTTCGCGCAGGGAGAGACGCTCTTCGACCTCGGAGGCCCGGGAGGCATCCTGGCCCGATTTATCGCCCTCGCGCTCATCGGGCAAGAATGTCAGCCCGCTATCGTCAATGGCAAGCGCGAAGGCATGTTTTTCACCGTAAAGCCGCAGTTGATTAAGATTGAGTTCGTGATAATGCTGGCGCGTAAGCTCTCCTTCGAGTCGGAGCTGCACCATTGTATCTTCTGTACATAAGGGGCGCAATCGTTCAAGCACAAGCGAAGTAGGAGATTGGTCGGACGATAGGTCGGCAACGTCTATTACCAGGCGGCGCAGTATCGGGATCACTGAAGTAAATGTGTTGTGTTGCCCCCGCCACAACTACTTCGGATCGACCAATTGACTGGCGTTTGAAGCCGTGATGATATCCGGCCAGCACTGCCTGAAAAGCTGGCAGGGCCATAATACTGGCGTGGATCACCTGGGCCTGAGCATCCAGGCCCTGGGCGCCTGTTGTTATGCCCTCGATTGGCGCGTGCAGGAGCAGTAGTGAAAGCGCCGCGCGCTCGATATCGCTATCTATACGTATGTGACCCAGTGGATCTCCCTGCTGGCCAGCCAGCACCCCAACTCCGCAGATGCCTACCAGGGTTCCTCGAACATCGAGCATGACGGGCTGCATGGTGTGCGTTTCACTTCCGAATTGCTCTGCATGATGCGCGTCAGCAGTAGAGGTATGACCTGTGCTCCTCCCTGGAGGGAAGTAATGCAGCGCGCCCAGACGCGCATAGCTCATTTGAGGCGTAGGAATCGCATCTTCTTCAGTATTCAGAAGGTCGCTAAGGCGTGGAGTATCATGCACGCCACCAAGGGCGAACACGCGAATGCCCGCCTGCCTCAACTGCGCCAGGCGAGCCGCTACAAAACTCCGATCTTGCTCGTCTGGATGCGCTGTATCAAACAGATCACCAGCCTGCATAAACAAATCCACGCCCTGGCCTACCGCGAAATCCGTCGCCTGCTGAAAAGCGTGACGCAAACGCTGTCGCAGTTCCTCACGCTTCCGCGGGTGTTGGCTCGAGATGGCATAGCCAAGATGGTTATCGGCGGTCAGCACAATTGTGATGATGTTATCTGTCTGTTCTTGCTGATGATTGGTAGTTTGCTGTTCCATGTACTGCCTTCTATGTTCTGGAGCATCCACATCTATTACAGGAGTCTAACACAAACGACGCGTATGACTAAGAAATAAGGACTATTTGGTCAATAGAGCAGGCGTTCCTTCATGAAAAAACGGCCCGTTTCCCTTGATAGAAGTATCTCATACAAAAGTACCAATTTAACAGGAACCTGAGAACAAAAGCCTTTCTCAGCAGTATTACTCTTATATGTATGATAAATAGAGGGCAGATATCAGGTGTAGGGACGCGATGAATCGCGTCCGGCGCAGGGGAACAATCACCCTGGTGGACGCGATGAATCGCGTCCCTACACACCAAGCCAGAAGTCCTACTATTTTGACCGGAAAATCAGAATTACGTATACTTTAACCATAAGATTGGGTTCTAGATTCTTCGGAGTGATACGAGTTTAACCATACGTAGGGGC
Organism: Chloroflexota bacterium; assembly: GCA_005881995.1. The sequence continues at coordinate 8,813 of VBHV01000116.1, forward strand.
CAGCTGAGCGTACCCGTATTAGACACAGGCACTACCTTATATCACTGCTGTGCAGCAGCGTTGCAGTGATGGCAATCAAGGTACATAGGCGCTCAAGCTGGCTTCTATGTACCAACTTACAGGACATTGATGCTCTGCTGAGCAGGGCATCAACAAGTTATTGTTGAGATTAAGATAAGCAAAGGCGCTATTCTGTTATGTTTCAAATAGATACAAGCAATAGGGGACGCGATAAATCTAGTCCTTACAATATACGGGGGGAGCGGAGTAAAGTGATGGGCATGATGTATAACGAGAGAGAACGCGAATCCCGGCAAGTGCTGTTGGGATTTGCGAAAAGTATTCAGGAACGGGATGTTGTTACCTATGATCACTCACGTCGAGTCGCGACTTACGCACAACGCCTGGCACGTTACCTGGGCTGGAGCAGGCGTGAGGCGCGCGACCTGGCCCTGGCAGGGCTGGTACATGACCTCGGAAAAACCTGGATAGAGAATGATATCCTGCTCAAATCGGATAAACTTTCAGAAGAAGAACGCCGCAAAATGGAGCGGCATCCTATTATCGGTGCGCGTATTCTGATCGGCTGCGATGTTCACCCATTTTTTGTGGAAACGGTGCTCTATCATCACGAGGCCTGGAACGGGCGCGGCTACCCTACTGGCTTAAAGGGTGAAGAGATCCCCTTGAGCGCGCGCATTCTGACGGTGGCCGATGTCTTCGATGTGCTGACTTCACAGCGCCCCTACAAAGCCCCGCTTTCGATTGATGCTGCCCGCGAACGACTCCAATTGGGTTCAGCCGCCAGCTTTGACCCGATGGTTGTGCGCGCATTCCTGAGTCTGGTCGATTCTTATCCGAACTTTACCATCCCACAGCGTATGTGCATTGTACCCACATTTCGGGAGAAACGGGCAGCCAGGTTATCACTGGTAGGCGCATTGCACACGCAATAAAATCTTTGGGAAGGCGCGGCACCCACTCTACACAATTTCCCCAATTTCAAATACGGGACCGTCACGGCAGATCAATTTTGGGCCAGAGCGGGTCTCCATAGCGCAGGTCAGGCAAACGCCGCTGGCGCAGACCAGTGGGCGCACAACCAGGCCTTGCGCGATGTGCTTCTGGCGCAGGCGTTCATAGCGAGAGTAGAGCGTTTCCAATGTTTCATGTGAAACAGCACAACAGACAGCGTCCGCCCAGGCAAGATAATTCCCTGCCACTTCCACTATCTTATCCGAGCCGCTATCAGATAGGGTAACGTGATATTCGATCTCAGGTGAAAGCAGAGCGGGAGGATAGATGTCTTCAATGGTTGCATATTGGACGAGCAGCGTTACAGCCAGTTCCTGTTCGATAGCCCATTGAGCAAGAAAGGTCAGCGCGCCAATCGTTTCTCCTGCACTTATAAGGAGCAGGTTGCGTACATTTGGCCGCACTTCCCAGCCGTGACCGATTGGCCCCAGGATATCCAGATCAGCTCCTGGCGGTTGTTTGACCAGCCACGAGGAGCCACGCCCGCGCGCCGCTACCAGTAAGGTACACTGTTCGCGGGCTCGCTGCACCGTATGTATAAAGAATGGACGCCGCAACAACGGATCGCTTGCCAGCGCATCGCAGCAGCGCACCATGCCATATTGCCCAGGCTGCGCAGCCTGGACCAGGTACGGCGCGTGCAGTTCGATCAGATGCACGCCCGACCGTATGTCGGTATTGGCAATGATGGTGGCGGTTGACATGCGCACGGTTAGCGAATCATTCCTAAGAAAGCACGGGTCCGCTCGTTTTCGCAGTGGTCAAAGACCTGTTCAGGTGTCCCCTGTTCAACGATTACCGCTTTATCCATAAAGATGACGTGGTCGGCCACGTCACGCGCAAAGCCCATTTCGTGCGTGACCACTACCATGGTCATGCCTTCTTCGGCAAGCTGGCGCATGACTTTGAGTACCTCACCCACCAGTTCAGGGTCGAGCGCGGATGTCGCTTCGTCAAAAAGCATCAACTTAGGGTTCATCGCGAGGGCGCGCGCAATGGCAACACGCTGCTGTTGGCCACCGGAGAGCTTGTGCGGATAGGCATCGGCTTTCTCAGCGAGGCCCACCTTGGTAAGTAAAGCCATTGCTCGCTCCTTCACCTCTTCTCTGGGCTGGTGCAGCACGTGAATAGGAGCTTCGGTCACGTTTTCCAGGGCAGTCAGATGTGGGAACAGATTAAAACGTTGAAACACAAAGCCAACCTGAGAGCGCATACGCGCAATGGCAGCCTCTTTGTCTTCCACCAGCCGTCCTTTCACTTCGCGATAGCCAACCAGTTGCCCATCAATATAAATGCGCCCGCTATCGATCTTCTCCAGGTGATTGATGCAGCGCAGCAGCGTCGTTTTACCGGAGCCGCTCGGCCCGATGACCACCACCACGTGCCCGCGTTTCACCGAAAGATCAACGCCATCCAGTACCGTTAGGCGCCCAAAATGCTTGACGATCTGCTCGGCGCGTACCATCTCATCGGTACGCATTATCCTGTTGCCATTTGCCTGTTCTATACTCATATATACTGTTCCTCCTAGCGCCCACTAACCAGTGTACCACCACGAGTACGAGAGCCAAAGCCCAGCATGCGCTCAGTCCAACCTTTTTTTTCGCTCAAATCGGTCTTCGTCAAGCGATCAGGGTCCAGACGCTTCTCGATCCAGTTCTGTATGTAACCCCAAATTGTGGTAAGAAACAGATAATATAGAGTTGCCAGAACCAGCAATTCAAAAACAGTGAAGGTGGGTGACCCTAAGAGAGAGGTTGTATGGGTCAATTCATTAAGGCCAATTACTGAGGCTATAGATGTGGTCTTGAGCATGTTATTAAATTCGTTACCCAGGGGAGGAACAATCACACGGGCCGCTTGTGGTAACACGATGCGGCGCATAGCTAGAGGAAAGCGCATTCCCAGAGATTTAGCTGCTTCCATCTGGCCAGCATCTACGGACGTAATACCGGCACGAGTAATCTCTGACATATAGGCACCTTCATTGAGCGAGAAAGCCACCAACACGCAGGCCCAATCAGGAAGTAAGAAAGCCGGATTTTGGATCAGTCTGGGAAGGCCATTGTAGAGCAGGAGAACCTGTACCAGAAGGGGACTACCACGAAAAAACCATATATATGCGCGGGCAGGCCAAGTAAGCAAGGGAAAACGCGACATACGCATCAGTGCCAGGAAGAGGCCAATAATGACGCCGCAGGCCTGAGCAATGACAGATATCCACAATGTTGTCCAAGCTGCCTGGAGAAAAAACAGGTTAGGGTCCTGGTAGAGAAAATGCAGAAAAATATCCCACCGAAACACAGTAGCCTCCTCAGGCACATTTCTGGCTTCCCCACTATAATGAAAATGTGGAAGCCAGAAATCGAAGTTTGCCCCTTAGATGTTAACCACAATCAAATCAACTGCCAACTTTCTGGCTGGCATTCAACTGCCATTTTGTGAAAAGACTATCATAAGTGCCACCGTTCTTCACAGCAGTAAATGCTGCTCTCATGGCATCCAACATTGAGGTATCTCCCTTACGTACGGCAATACCTTCTGGCACAGTGTTGATTACTGTCCCTCCGATATCAAATTGACCGGCATTCTGTTTGAGGTAGTAGTCTGTGACAGGTGAATCTTGAAATGTTGCATCAACACGATGATCGACCAACAATTGTATAACTGCCGTCTGATCTTTCAGAACGGTGAGTTGAATGCCTGGTTTTCCCGCTCCAGTACAAGCCTTGCTTTGAACATTCAAGGCATCTAACTCGATTGTTCCGCTCTGCACACCGACTTTAGATCCACACAAGTTAGGTAAGCATTTGATACTCATGGGATTACCTTTCGGCACGATGAGCGATTGGCCGGACTGGAAGTACGGTACAAAATCGGCCTTTTGTAGCCGATCCGAGTTGATCGATATCGCAGAAATGACCACATCGTAGCGCTTGGCATTCAAATCATCCAGGATAGTATCGAAGTTTGCCGTCTTGACCACTGCTTTCAAGCCAAGCTTCTGAGCCATAGCCGTGATCAGGTCAACGTCGAATCCGATTGGATTGCCCGTCGCCGTGTCAATAAACTCTTGCGGCGGATAGGTCGTATCACTCCCCACAATCAAGGTGCCTTTGGAAATTAAATCATTGGGAGCACTGAGATTTGTTGTTGGAGGATAGGGTGTAGGTGGCGGACTGCTATTGTTGACAGCGCTACTGCAGGGCAACATGTTAGAAGTCGGTGTTCCACTACCAGTAGTAGCACTATTTCCACATGCCGAAAGAAGTAGGAGCAATGGAAGTGCCACAAAAGCGAAGCCAATTATTATGCTCTTCGCAATATGGCGCCAACTCTTTTTGGGAGACATAAATAGCATGATGATAACTCCTCTGTAAATAAGAACGCTCATTTGCGGATACATGTAGTGTAACACGTTGGTTACACAGGTACAAGAATGGTACTTGCTTGTAATACGTTTCTCATGAGAAGCCTGTCACAAGAATAGCGGAGGTTAAACAAAAATCACAATTTCATGAGAATGTGTCAAAAAAATGCCGGAATTTTACCTCCATCTAACAAGAGAGTATGTTACACTAGAGGAGGCAGATTGGTAAGCTTCGATACTGTTCACCTGTTCAATCATCTGAGGGGATAAAGGGTAGAATATGCCCATCACATTTGATCGCAGCGTCTGTTGTGACCTCAATGAGACTATTGGGCGAGAATGGCTCGTGACCAATGGATTGGGAGGATACGCCGCGGGCACCGTTGCGGGCGTGTTGACACGCCTGGAGCAGGGCCTGCTGGTGGCATCACCACGTGAGGGGAAAAAGCCACAACTTCTCGTAGCGAAAATGGATGAGGAAATCGTTTTTGACCAGCGTACCTACTACCTCGGTACCAACGAGTACAGGGATGGCACTCTCAATCCCGCCGGCTTTGCCCACCTCGAAACCTTTCAGCTGGAAGAAGGCTTTCCAGTTTTTACTTATCGCCTGGGCGGCATCGATGGCGTCATACTGGAAAAGCGCATCTGGATGCCCCAGGGATTGAATACCACCTACATTCACTACCGCGTACTGCGAACCGCTGCACCTGCCTCTCCATATGAAGGCAACTCCTGGCGCAGTCTGAGTCCATCTCCTCACGCGTATTCACGCTACCATGATTATCCCCCTGCAGACCAGCGCGTCCTTTCAATGACGCTGCTCCCTTTCGCGGCCTACCGTGCCTATAACGAACCCCAGCATGGAGACAACAACTGGCAATTTCAGGTCAAAGCACATCTCCTGGAGCAAGATTCTTTTAATAAGGAAAACAATTCGAGCGTCGCTGGCTGCGCCGTTCGCGCCTGGGATGGTGCGAACCCCTATCATATTTTCGTGGTAGGACATCCTGAGGGCGAGACCACTTTCCTGCCCACGGGAGTCTGGTACTGGAATTTCTTGCGACGGCAAGACCATGCCATGGGGAGAACAGCTACCGATGATCTTTACCTGCCCGGTGTATTCCGCACGAAATTGTGGCCTGGAGAAGACGCCGGATTGACTATTATTATCACTGCCGAGGATTTATCCTGGCTCAACTTCAGCACGAGCCACCTGAATCGCGCTTACCAGAAAGCCGTGGAACACCAGCGTAGTTTTTTGCAACCTGAACGCTACTTTGGCGAGGGCGGCGCAGCTACGCATACTCAACCCGTGCTGCCATTCCCATCTAACACGGACGAATCTCCCCAGGGAGAAGAATTCCTACTCTTGCTCTTGCAAGCAGGAGATCGCTTCCTGGCACAGCACACTATCCCAGCCGACGAGTCATCCGCTGGACACTCTTCATTTTTCTCGGACGTTCAGACTTCGCCTGCTATCATTCCTGCTTTTTATCAGATGGATGAAAGTACGCGCGATACCCTGATCGCTTTGCCAGGCTTGACCCTGGCCACCCAGAGATATTCGGAGGCGCGGCGTATCCTGACCAACCTGGGGCACTACTTCCGGCAGGGATTGCTGCCAGATCGCCTGCCGACTGTCGAGCATCCTTTACGAGAAGAGGATTATGGCAGCGTCGATACCACACTCTGGTACTTTTATGCGCTAGATCAGTATTTACAGGTCACGCGCGATTATGGTCCGCTGTATGAGCTCTACGGGAGCCTTGAAGAAAGCATCACCCGGTATACGCAGGGTACCTATAACAGCATTCGCGTTGATCCACAGGATGGATTGCTGGAAGCGCGGCAGCCAGGCAAAGCTCTGACCTGGATGAACGCCTTTACAAAGGGCGCACCGGTCACGCCCAGGTATGGTAAGGCCGTCGAGGTGAATGCCCTCTGGTACCTGGCGCTCTCCCTTATGCAAGAATGGTCAGAACATCTCTACCGCACCGGGCGCATCAATCACCAGACCAGCCGTTACGAGAAACTGCGCCAGCAATGCAAGCTCAGTTTCAATGCCTGCTTCTGGTACGCTCCTGGAGGCTACCTGTATGATGTCCATGATGACGTAGAAGGCAACGATGCCAGCATTCGCCCAAATCAACTCTTTGCGCTCTCCTTGCGCTATCCCATCCTGGAGGACAGCCGCCAACGCACCGTGTTGAATACCGTCACCAAACACCTGCTTACGCCTTATGGATTACGCACGCTCACTCCCAGGTCAGATAGTTATGTGGGTCATATAAAGGAGAATCTGGAGGAGCAGGGAGGTGGTCTCCATCAAGGAGGCGCGTGGCCCTGGCTGATAGGGCCGTATATAGATGCCTTACTGCACCTGGAAGGATCCGCCCCCGGAAGCAAAATGAAGCAGAACTCGCAAGAGCGCTGGGAAAGAGTATGGCAGACCGGTATTCAGCTTCTGAACCCCTTCCGCGAGCAACTTTGCATGCATATGCTGGGCATGATTGGCAGCGTCTATGATGGAGACGCGCCGCAGAGTCCCCACGCGCAGCTTGCCTGCGCGTGCAGCACCGGTGAAGTACTGCGCGTCTACAAACTGCTAGCGCGCATGGGGATTCGCTTCTCTGACCGCACGTTGTCGGTTTAATCCCTCGTACTGTGTCCTTATTCCGACTGCCAACGGACTACGTCCTAACTTCGTTCAGGCAGTCGGATAGGCATGACTTCTGCACATTTTTCCACCAAGTTATCCACAGTAAATGTGGATAACCTTATCTTTGCATCGTTCATAGAAACGGACAAAGGGTGGAGTAGAGTAGAGTCCTTAGAGCCAGGTCGATGCCTCTTAGCTTATCCACATCGTTGTGGATAAGTTTTCCACATCGTCCACACTCATAGTATGACCAATTTTTTCATCATGGAGCTTTCCACAGTTGTTGTGGATAAGTTTTCCACACCGTCCACAAAGCAACCGATCTGACAATCGTTTTTCCACAGCCTTTGTGGATAAGTTTTCCACACCGTCCACAAAGCAATCGGGCGTACAAACACTTGTCCACATTATCGGTGGATAAGTTTTCCACATCATCCACCGCATAGTCGGAGTAGCCGAGAACCGCTGCGAAAACCTGAACACAATCAATGATAATGAAATTGCTGTACTCAGGAGAAAACGTGGATAAATCGGTCAAAATTGTGGACAACCATTCATAAATGTGTAAAAGTGCGTTTTGGATTTCTTGCGCGTTTTGTTGCTCCACGACTTTGGAAAAAGAGTTGTCCGCACCGGTGAACAATTAATGAACGTATTTTTTCCAATTCTTGGGGGACTATCTACCACACAGCACTTATCCACATTGAGTGTGGATAAGTTTTCCACATCGTCCACAAGTCTTCGCACACAGCCATACTCGAAGTTTATTTATGCACACAAGTGGTGGACAACTTTTCCACAGCCAGGAATGGCAGGGGATAACCCTTCAAACTTATCCACCCACCTGGGGATAACTTATCCACAACCATCCCATGGTGGTTGATGCGATGGCACAGTTATCCCCATTACCCGGCAAAATATCCACCGTTACTCCACCGTTATCCCCAACCTGTACACATGTTGATAGCCGGTGGATAAGTTATCCACCGGGCGTAAATCAGCCTGTCAAGCTCATGTAGGCACTACTAGCCGGAGAGGAGTAGCAGCATTTTGGAGGCTTATCCACTTATCCACATCCCCTATTACTACTACGGTAATAGATATTTTTTTATAAAGTAATGAATCATAGTAATTAGGGGATGTGGATAAGTGGATAACTGCTCAGAAAACGGGATAGAAACGAAGAAACAAATTTGTTCCGGTATACGTCTCTTCAATCAGAATGATTGAGCATGTAGATGAAAAAGTAAGTCATTTGTAACAGAGCAATAGGACATTCGGTTCACTCGTTACGGTAAGTTTGCACAATTGTATATAATGATGCGACTTTCAATAATATCACTCGTTATATTTGTTGTGAGAGAAACAGCAAGCCTTTAACCGCAGTGTTTTGCCAGGAAAATACTATGACATCGCTTATCGAGACGATCAAAGCAAAAATAGATGTGGTTGAAGAGATTGGCCTGGTGGTGGCCCTATCGAAGTCGGGTAAATCGTACAAGGGCCTTTGCCCGTTTCACAATGAGCGTACGCCATCGTTTCATGTGTTTGCTGAATCTCAAACGTGGAAGTGCTTTGGCTGTAACGAAGGCGGCGATGTCTTTACTTTTGTAGAGAAGCAGCAGGGACTCGAGTTTCGGCCAGCGGGACCCGGAGGAAGAGCGCGAAATTAGCGCCGCCAGGGAGCGCTTGCGCAAGCTGAATGAAGATGCGCTGCTGTGGTTTCACCAGGTATTGTTACGCTCGCGCGATGCTGCTGATGCTCGCGCGTACCTGCAGAGTCGCGGCATCACATCCGAATCGGTGATCGCTTTCAGCCTGGGTTACGCGCCTGACCAGTGGGATGGTTTGAGCCACTACCTTTTGGGACGTGGCTATACTGAACGTGAAATGGTGAGCGGAGGGCTGGCGCGAGAGCGTGATATGGGGAGGGCTGGAGTATTCCAGGGGGGCAGGAGTGTGGGGAATGGGGGGGGAGATGGGGCGAGTGAAGAGGGCAGGAGCGATGCGCGCGGGATATATGACTACTTTCGCAACCGCATCATCTTCCCTATCCGAGATATACGGGGCCGGGTGATTGGCTTTGGGGGGCGTGCAATGGGAGATGGCCAGCCCAAATATCTCAATTCGCCGCAGACGCTGTTGTTTGAAAAAAACAACGTGTTGTACGCCCTGGACCGGGCGCGAGATGGAATAAAACTGGCGCAGCAGGTCGTTATTGTTGAGGGTTACGTGGACGCGGTGATCGCCCATCAGTATGGGACAAAACAGACGGTGGCGTGCATCGGCAGCGCTATCACTGAAAAGCACATTCAACAGATTAAGAAGCTGACGAAGCAGGTAACACTCGCTTTGGATCCGGACGTTGCCGGTGAGGTCGCTACCGAGCGTGGCATCCAGGAGGCGCTAAAAGCCTTTGATCGCACTGTCGTGCCTGTGCCAATGGTCGCCGAAAGTGCTGTCGCAGCGTCAAAGGGCAGGAAACGCCGGGAAGCACGTGGGATGATCCGCCTGGAGAAGCAGGTAGACGCGGAAATCAATGTTGTGCAGCTCCCGCCCGGCGAGGACCCCGACGAATTTATCCGGCGCGATTTTCAGAGCTGGTCTTACGCGGTAGCACATCCACTGCCACTCATCGACTATTACTTTGTCGCGAAAACGGCAGGTCTGGACCTCAAAGCGCCGTATGGAAAAGCAGAGGCGGCCAAACGTCTATTACCTGTGATAGGGTAAACGCAGAGTTGCAGCGGGTACTGCGTGCACAGCGAACGACAGGCGTGACGGCTGCATTCACAGACCGGGGAGGGCCGCGAGAAGAGCGGTCCAGCCGCGAAAAGGCGTCATCCGAGGGTCTACAACTCCTGCCGGAGCGTCAGGTAGCGGGGCCCGTGGAGGCGGAGCATGTGGGGGAAATAGGAGAGAGACAGGAAGATACCCAGTTCAGACGCCATAATGGAGCAAGTAGAACATTTGGACTTGACAGGAATGGTAATGATAGGGTAAAATGGGAGGACTACCTAATCGGGCTACTCTTGACGAATCCTGGGCTAAGCACGCAAGTTTGTGGTATAATAAACGATGGTGACTTTGCAGGGACAGACACGCGAGAGTTGTACCGCATTTTCAACTCGGTGGATCAACGTGGTTCTTCCCCCTTATTTCAATCCTTAGAGCAAGCTGTGCCTTCTGCGCTGTTGGCAACTATAGACCGGGCGCGGAAAAGCGTTGAGCCGCGGTCTCCTTTAGAGGGAGAAAGGCTGATCAAAGAAGTTCGCCAGTGTGTAACCCGGCTCAAGCGAGCACAATTAAAACAATTGAATATAGAATTGCAAAGCCTCTACAATGAGGCAAAAGAAGCTGGTGATAGGGCATTAATGCGGCAGTATCAGCTAAAAATGCGAGTAACTCAACGAGAGTTGCTTACAATTGACTCGGCGGTGCGCATGCATTTATGAAAAATTGAGTGCGGCGTAATAACTTGTAGCGAATGTTGGTATCATCTTTATTGAAATTAATCAGGAGACAGGATTTATCGTTTTTTATCCCGTTTATCCTTAGATGCCTGTTTTCTGAGAGGGGGACGACAGCATGGTGAATGAAGAAGTGTTAAAGTTAGTAGTCCAAGATCGTATGAACACGGAACCTTTGTCTGATATGTTTGTTGTGGGTCCGTTTGACGAAACCCTTATGGGTAGCAATGATAGTGTTTTTACTATTGGCACGATTGGTGGTCATGCTAATGCCGCCACGGGAGGAAGCTTTGTAACTCCTGTCGATACGACTGAATCGTATGACCTGTTTAAGTTACAGGACGAGGAATCTATGGATACCCTGGATCCAAGCAAAGAGCCACCCGTAGATTGGGAGCCTGGGCCTGAGGACGAGGTTGATGTTGAGGAGGTTGCGCATAACAAGTGGGAGGAGTTACACGAGGGCCTTGGCTTAGTAGTTGCTGACCTTGAGAGCAGCCTGGACGATCCCGTGCGCATGTACCTGCGCGAGATCGGGCGTGTTCCCCTGCTTTCCGCCGAGGAAGAGGTGCGCCTGGCGCGCCGCATGGAGCGTGGCAGAAACGAGCAACTCCGGTTGGCCGCTCTGCGTGATTATCGCATTATTGAAGATGGTGAAGAGGCCCAGCGCCGCTTGACCGAGGCGAACCTGCGCCTGGTGGTCAGTGTCGCGAAAAAGTACATTGGCCGCGGTATGAGCCTGCTGGACTTGATCCAGGAGGGGAATATTGGTCTGATTCGTGCCGTCGAAAAGTTCGATTACACGAAGGGGTACAAGTTCAGCACGTATGCCACCTGGTGGATTCGCCAGGCCATTACCCGTGCTATCGCTGACCAGGCCCGCACGATTCGTATTCCCGTCCACATGGTGGAGACGATCAACCGCCTGATTCGCATCAGCCGCCGTCTGCTGCAAGACCTGGGGCGCGAACCTACGTCCGAGGAAATCGCTGAGCAGATGGAGATCAGCCCGGAGAAGGTGCGCGAGATCATCAAGGTCAGCCAGGAGCCGGTCAGTCTCGAGACGCCGATTGGCGAGGAAGACGACAGCCACCTGGGTGATTTCATCGAAGATCATACCGCGCTGGCTCCCGCCGATGCCGCCAGCCATCAACTGCTCAAAGAGCAGGTGGAAGACGTGCTGGATAGCCTGACCGAGCGTGAGCGCAAGGTTCTGCAACTGCGCTTCGGCCTCGACGATGGCCGCAGCCGCACGCTGGAAGAAGTCGGCAAGGAGTTCCATGTCACGCGCGAGCGCATTCGTCAAATTGAAGCCAAAGCGCTGCGCAAGCTGCGCCATCCCAGCCGCAGCCGCAAGTTGAAGGATTACCTGGATTAAAACCTGTATATTGTTGGATAAAAAAGGCTGTACGCAATCCTGTTGCGTACAGCCTTTTTGTTTGGGGTTAGCTTTCGAGAGCGAAACCGAGTCCGAGCGTCACCTGGTACTCGATGCCATCAGCAGTAATGCGGCCTCGCTGCTCCTTGACCTCGAACCACTGGATATTGCGCAGCGTCTTCTGCGCACGTTCTACAGCCCGATGCACCGCATCGTCGAACCCGACTTTTGAGGTGCCTACCAGCTCTGTTACCCGGTAGATATTGCCTTCTGCCATGCTCGTTGTCTCCTTTTTTCACATTGACGCTACAAAAAGACCGTGCACCGATACCAGGGTGTGGCTACGCCGAATATCAAATTATATCATGTGGCAGTCACCATAAAGCGGCAGCAAGGGCGTTCGCCACGTTCGCACTGTTCCCTCACCGGCACTCCTGCAAGTTCTGTTACCAACGCCTCGGCCAGACGACAGGCCTCGGGATGTCCGGGTACTACTGCCGCGAGGGGGCAGCTGAAGCCGCGAATAATGTAGACGCCATTTTCATCTCCAAGTTCTGCCATACCGCCAAGTTCGTTCAGTACTTCCACGGCGGCTTCAAGCCGGACGCGCAGATTTGCCTCCGGGGTATGCCACTGTGAGGCAATGCGACGACCAACGCTGCGCAGCATTTCTTCTAACTCTTCTCTGCTCATGTGCTCGTCGAGTACTTGCAGGAGTTCATTCAAGATCTGTCCGTACGATTTGGGAAACAGGTACTCAGCTTCGGGAGCCAATTCATAGACAAATGCCGGTTTGCCACTGCCGCGGCGCTCTCCATGCTGGCGCACAAATCCATCGCGTTCCAGCGTGGCAAGGTGGGCACGCACAGCGTTATCTGTCAAAGCAAGCTCGCCGGCTAAATCATCCACTGTGCGTTTTTCCCGGCGCAACAGCGTTAGAATGCGCCCGCGCGTGCTTGCAAAAAAACGATTATTCCAGTTTAGACGTGGCATGTTCCTCCTCCAATATGCTACCAGTGTAACGAATTCCTAGCCTTTTGTCAAGAAAGTCAATTAAGTTATTGACTTTATAACATGATTATGATATAGAAACCTGTAGGGACGCGATTTATCGCGTCCACATTGAGGTATCTCGTAGGTTTATGGACGCGATCAATTGTGTCCACATTGAGGCATCTCGTAGGTTTGTGGACGCGATAAATCGCGTCCCTACAAGCAATCATCCGAAGGGAGCAATTATCATGTGTGAAGAATGTGGCTGCCAGGTACAGCAGACCGGTATTGTCGCCCTTACAAGCAGCGATCCGGCTTCTGATGGCGTTTCCTCACCCGGAGTTTCGACCAGGCAACCGTTCGCGGAACGTTTAAGTGATCAATTGCAGCGCATCATCGGCGTGTTGATCGGTTCCAATCGCAAGCCGCCGCGCCGCTTCAAGAGTTTTCTCAATGGCACCTGGCTCGGGCACCCGTTGCACCCGGTGCTTACAGATATTCCTGTTGGGGCCTGGGTAATCACGGCGATCTTTGATATCATCTGGCTTATTTCTCCCGTTAGCTGGGCATGGGCTGCGCGTGGCGCGGAGGTGACGGTGATTATAGGCATCCTGGGCGCGCTTGGCGCAGCCGCCACCGGGTTTGCCGACTGGAGCGATACCTACGGTTCAGAGCGGAGCGTTGGACTCAATCACGCCATCTTCAATTCGTCAGCGCTGCTTCTCTATATCATTTCGCTCGTGCTGCGGCTGACACAATCCTCTGGAGACAGCATCGCAGCGGCCATAGTTGGTTTCATTGGCCTGGGGGTGATGACCTACGCGGCCTACCTGGGCGGCGAGATGGTTTTTACCAAAGGGACATCTGTAAACCACACTGCGTGGGAGGAGGGAAGTAGCACCTATGAGGCAGTCATGCCCATCGAGCAGGTTGAGGAGAACAAACTGTATCGCGTCGTAGCTTCTGGTGTGCCGGTAGTTTTGCTGCGCCAGGGTTTACAGTTTTCCGCCATTTCCGCCACGTGTCCTCATGCTGGAGGGCCACTAGATGAGGGAACCCTCCAGGGCGATGTTGTGCAATGCCCCTGGCATGGTTCCCGTTTCTGCATGCGCGATGGAAAAGTACTCACCGGCCCGGCCACTGTCAACGCGCCTCGCTATGAAGTGCGTGTACGAGATGGCCAGGTTGAGGTCAGGCGCGTTAGTCAGCACTGACTGTTCTGGATAGTGAGTTTTTACAATTTCAGACTCAAAAGTGCAAGAATCCCAAAAAGTGCAATTATGCACCCAGAAAT
>VBHV01000254.1 GCA_005881995.1 Chloroflexota bacterium
AAGGCCGTGACAGGAGCCAGGGGTGTAGGCAGACTGACCTGGAAGCGATACTGAGTCGGGAGAACTCCGGCCTGTTTTAGTTGCGAGAACACCGCGTAGGAGCTAAGAGCAGCATCGGCATAGCCAAGTTGATCAAAGACGTAATCACCCGTGCTGGCCCCTGGGCGCATTCTGAAATGCGGTAATGAAGCGTAGGCATTGGGATCAGGCGAGATCATCTCGAAAGAGGAATTGCGTGCGAGAACATCGATTTGCCAGCCAATCCAGTTTGTGCGAACACCAGTCTCGCCATCTGGGATGCGATAAAGACAATCGCCCAGAATTGAACTGGCCACACGAAAAACTTCGTCGGCATTTGCCAGGGGGACGCTGCCATTAAGGTGAACACCACGCGGTGATTGGTGATTTACCATTATTGTCCTCCGATCTGTGTGGGTGGCGAATAGCTCGCTACTTTCCCTAGAAGTATGGATGCTTCAGCCTTGATGGTCAAGATTATATCATATAAAATAGCCCTCATTATATTGCCTGCCACACCTGGACTGAGCCATCGCCGCTGGCCGACGCGATATGTTTGTCGTCCGGCAGCCACACAACGGCATGAGTGGAAGAGGCGTGGGCGTGAAAGGTGAGGCCGTGCGAGGAGGTGCGCGAAGAAGACGTATGCTGCTGGTGTTCCACGTCCCAGACCTGCACAAGCGCATCTTTGCTGACGGAAACGATATGCTTGCCGTCGGAGGACCAGGCAATACTGCTCACCCATTCGTTATGGCCGCGAAAGGTGGCGATGAGATGTCCTCTGGTGACTTCCCAGACCTGCACCGCCTTATCTTCGCCGGTAGAGACGATGCGCTTGCCGTCGGGGGACCACGCCAGAGCGCGCACCCAGCCTTCATGGCCGCGAAAGGTGGAGACCTTCTGTCCATTCGCAGCGTTCCAGACCTGAACCTCCTTCAAAGAGCCGGAGGCTAACCATTTGCCGTTTGGGGACCAGGCGACGGCGCGCACCCAGTAGGTATGGTGGGGATAGGTATAGCTGTGCCTTCCGGTGGATGCATTCCACAGCTGCACCGCTTTATCCTGGCCACCTCCGCTGGCCGATGCGATAGATTGACCATCGGGAGACCATGCCACAGTATGGATCATGCCGGAATGGCCATCATAGCTGGCGATTCTCTGCCCGTTCGCCGTATCCCAGACCTGAACGGTCTTATCCAGGCTGGCAGAGGCGATACGCTGTCCATCGGGAGACCAGGCCAGAGTGGTGACACCGGCAACGTGGCCGCGATAGATAAGGGAGACGAGGGCCGTCTTCACATCCCATACCTGCACGGTGCGATCATGACCGCCGGAGGCAATGCGCCGTCGATCAGGAGACCATGCAACGGCGTGGATGGCGGGCGTTTGAGTGCGTTCCGTCCTCGTAGAGACTCGATGTATTGCGTACTCGGAACTGGTTTCATCATGTGCCGCCGAAACGGGCGGGGACGTTACCCCACCTGGCAACGTGCCGGTCGAGTAGGCCTGTTCCAGGGCATCGGCAAAATCCTGCACAGTGGCGAAACGCTGATGGGGATCTTTGATGAGCGCTCTTAGCACAACTGCCTCCATCGCGGGCGAGATATCGGGCTGAAAGCGGTATAAGGAAGGAGGCTCGTGCAGTACATGTTGTACAGCGATCTCTTCGTAAGAGCCGTTAAATGGGCGGGTGCCGCACAGCCATTCATAGACAGTGATAGCCAGAGCATATTGATCGCTGGCCGGGCGCGGCTTGCCCCGTGCCTGCTCCGGGGCCATATACGCAATGGTGCCCGATGCATCGCGCGGGGTGTCCTGCGATGAACTAAAGGTTCCCATTGCCAGGCCAAAATCGCTGAGCAATACCTCGGAATTGCGCCCAAGCAGCATATTTTCAGGCTTGACATCGCGATGAATCAACTTTTGCGTATGGGCGTAGTATAGGGCGGCGGCAGCCTGTTTCACATAGGTTACAATAGTCGAAGCAGGCAGGCGTGTCCCGGTTGGGTAAAGCTGGCGCAGGGTGCCATTGGGGGCATAGCCCATGACCAGGAAAGGGGTTGTCTCTTCAACGCCAAAATCCAGCACGCGCACGATATTGGGATGTTCTAAACGGGCGATGGTGCGCGCTTCCTCACGGAACTGGTCAATCCCGTCGCTGCTGAGGCGTGTATCGAGCACCTTAATGGCGGCCAGCGTATTGAGGTGGATATGTTCGCCAAGATAGACAGTCGCGAACCCGCCGCGTCCAAGCAGCCGGAGCAGGAGATAGTTGCCAAGTTGTTGTCCCGTGCGGTCTGTCATGTGAGCTGTTCTTTCCTGGCTACATCACTTCAAATAGGTATTGCATATATCGATTCTAATTGTATGGATTGGTTATTGGTGTGTCAAGGAAAGCGAACCAGTTATATAATTTGAAAGGACTGGCCCAATTTTCTTACTGCTGTGCGTTTAAGGAGCAATGGATAGATTTGCGATGCCCTTCAGACGAAAGGAGGATGAACCTATATGTCACCTACCCCAACACGGAAAAGCAAAGGTACTTCTGCAACACGTTCCCTGTCCCTGGCTGGTAGAATGGCGGGCTATCTGTCGGCCCTACTCCTCATAATGGTAATCTCTACTTCCTATGGAACTCTTCACCGACTCTATGCAATACGTGCTGGCATCCCGCGCTCAAAACAAGCTGGCAATGGCAACTGAGCGGCACCGTCGATCAGTCCTACAACGTCGTGATGTACGATATCGATATGTTTGATAACAGCGCGAGCGTGGTCAAATCGCTGCACAAGGCAGGACGCATCGTCATCTGCTACATTGACGCGGGTACGTGGGAAAACTGGCGGCCTGATGCGGGGCAGTTTCCCAATTCAGTGAAAGGAAAACCTGTCAGTGGCTGGCTCGGCGAACGCTGGCTGGACATTCGCCAGCTATCCATACTTGAATCGATTATGACCGCACGCATCCAACTTTGCCAGTCCAAAGGCTTCGATGGAGTCGAGTTTGACAACGTTGATGGCTATACCAACAACACCGGTTTTCCTTTGAGCTATAACGAGCAACTCGCCTACAACACCTGGCTGGCGAACACGGCGCATAGCAACAGGCTTTCGGTGGCGTTAAAGAACGACCTCGACCAGATATCCGACCTGCTGCCCTACTTCGACTGGGCGCTGGACGAGCAGTGTTTCCAGTACTCGGAGTGCAGCAAGCTTATGCCTTTTATCAATGCGGGGAAAGCTGTGATGGAGGTCGAATATAGCCTGAACACGACGAATTTCTGCTTGAAGGCGAACTCGATGAACTTCAATTCGATGAAGAAGCATCTGAACCTGGGGTCTTATCGCGTGGCGTGTAGATGAGATTTATAGGGCTGGTAAATACATGTCTCGGACACCTGATCCCAGGAGGCCGCGCCTCGATCCGCGCTTAGCCGGGCGATTGACGCGCAAAAAAGCTACGCTTGATCGTTACCGTCCGCTGCCGCAGGAGACGGTGCATCATCTAAACGATGATTTGCGTATCTTTCTCACCTATCACTCAAATGCTATTGAAGGGAACACACTGAGCCTGTTATACGAGCAGCTATCGCCCATCACGGCTTTGAGGCAGTGCATCCATTTGCAGATGGGAATGGACGAGTTGGGCGTCTCCTGCTCAACCTGATGCTCATGCGCGAAGGCTATCCCCCCGCTCTACTTTTACGCGATTGGCGCACGCGCTACATCCAGGCACTTGATACGGCCAACATCGGTAACTATAGTCCACTAGCCAACATCATCGGCCAGGCAGTTGAAGCCGGACTCGACCTCTACCTGGAAGCCTGCGGCGGTACGGTTGCCCAATCAGACGATCTCTATCAGCCACTCGCAGCATTGGCTCAACCGAGGGCGCTGGTATAGCACTCTCGAGGCTATTCAAAGATATAAAGCTGAGGTTGAAGCTGGTATTGCTCCACCCGGGCGACCAGGGAAGAATCAGGAGTCAGATTAATGATAGATGTTGATATGGCCATGAAGCTCATCTCACGCAATTTCCCACAGGTGGAGATATCGACGGCGCGGCCAATTACAAGGGGCTGGGATAGTTTCGTGCTGGAGGTCAACGGCGAATTGATCTTCCGCTTTCCTATGCGGGATGATGTGATACCGTATCTTGAGAAAGAATTGGGCCTGTTGCCTGTGCTGGAGCCAACTCTTTCGACGCCTATTCCACATTTTGATTATATTGGGCATGGGGATGCCAGCTACCCCTTTATGTTTGTGGGCTATCGCAAGCTCGGCGGCACCACATTAGAGGACGAGAGCCTTACCCAGGAGCAACTCGCGACCCTCGCACCAGCGCTGGCGACTTTCCTCGGTGAGTTGCACAGCTTTCCGGCCGCGTTGGCAGTTCAGGCCCGTGTGGAGGCACATACCCCGGAAGCGTGGAGAGAGATGTATCGAGATCGCTACATTGACTTACGGAAGCGCGTCTTTCCGCTGCTGGAGGATGTCGAACTGCGCGCGAAATCGGAGCGGCTGTGGGAGGATTTTCTGAATAACGAGGCCATCTTCACCTTTCAGCCCGTGCTGATCCACTGCGACCTGGCCTGCGAACATGTCCTCTGTGATCCAGAGCGCAGCGTTCTGACAGGGGTGATCGATTGGGGCGACGCGACGATTGGTGATCCCGCGATGGATTTCGTGGGTCTTCACAATTGCCGTGGGAGGGAATTCACTGAGCGCGTACTGGCGCGCTATCAGGGTACGATAGATGCGGCTTTCTGGCAACGAATGGATTTCTACCTCTGCTATGGACCTTTCTCAGAACTGCTCTATGGAGCATACAGCGAGAACGAGAAGATCATCGCGAAAGGGATAGAGGGATTGCGTGCAATGTTTCGTGAGTAAACTCACTTGTCTTGCGAGTAGATTGTAAGATATGATTATACATCTGTTCAGCTTGCTGGCATTTCGGGAAAAAACCATGTCTAAAGTGCTGTTCTTCAATCTTCCGGCGCTTGGTCATACGAACCCTACCCTGCCGTTGGTCGCGGAACTGGTACGCCGTGGCGAACAGGTTATCTATTACTCCTCTCCTGCGTTTCAACAGGCCATTGAACAGACAGGAGCGACATTTCGCGATTCCGTTACACCTTTTCTGAACGACGAGACGCAGTTCGACGAAAATATGATCAAGGTCGCGTATTTATTGCTTCAGGCCACTTCGGCTTCTATCGCCTTGCTCTTGCCACAGGTGAGGGAGGACAAACCCGATTACATTATTCATGACGGGTTATGCTCGTGGGGGAAGTATATAGCGCAGATGCTAGAGATACCGGCAATTTGCTCCATGACGACGTTCGCCGTCCCTCTATTCAGCGTGAAAACTATTGTGCAAGCCTTCAAAATCCCAGGGAATGCCAGGCTACTCTTTAGCACACCGATGCGCGACCTGGCACGTACGATATTTGAGGGAAGAGGGCAGTTTATGCGCTTTCGTACTCTCTCCAATTTCCTGCACACAGCATACGGCATTCCAAAGCTACACATGGCTGATTTGTTTAGCAATCGCGCTCTAATGAACATTGTATACACCACAAGGCAGTTTCAGCCGTTTGAGGAAATGTTTGATACCAGCTTCAAGTTTGTAGGCCCCTCCATCGTTCCGCGCCCGGATAGCACTGCTTTTCCCTTTGATGCGCTGGGAGATGCTCACATCATCTATATTTCGTTAGGCACGGTTTTCAACGATCAAGCAGACTTTTACCGCACATGCCTGGAGGCATTTGCTGATAGCGACCGAAAAGTCGTGCTATCGGTTGGAAAATGGACGAACATAGCTGCTCTTGGCGCGGTACCACGCAATATTATCGTGAAAGAGTTTGTCCCTCAATTAGAACTCCTGCAGCGCACAGCCTTATTCGTGACGCATGGTGGAATGAACAGCGTGAGCGAGGCGCTGTACTACGGCGTACCTTTCGTAGTCATCCCACAAACGGCAGATCAGAACCTGGTTGGGCGGCGCATTGAACAGCTTGGAGCCGGTAAAACCATGCACAAGACCCGCGTTACTGCACAAAGGTTGCGAACTATAGCCGAGGAAATGCTGGCTCAACCCGCTTATGCACAGGCGAGCGCTCGACTGGGCAAGTCGTTCGGCCAGCCGGAGGGCTATTTACGCGCGGCGGACGAGATCTCGACCTTCAAGCGGCTACAAGGCATCCACTAGGTTACACCTGGGCAAACGTATCAATCATCAGCTTCACATCGTCACCCAGAGGGTAAAGTACCGGGCAGGTGCAGCCATTGCGATTGTACTCTTCTACCTTCGTGCGGACTTCGTCGGGTGTGCCACTGGCGGTGATGCGCTCAATCAATTCGTCCGGCACAAACTGCATGGCCTCGTGAATCTGCTCTTTGGTGGCGGGCCACCCGAGAATGCTCTGCACCTTCTGTACGGTTTCCGGTGGCGTGCCGCTGGCCTGAGCAATGTGCGGCTGCTGGGCAAGGTACTGTGTAATCAATTCCTTGGCCGCCTGCACCGCTCGATGGTGATCGGAATCTACCGAGCAGACGATCAACTGCGGGCGATCAATGTCGTCCAGGGTGCGCCCGGCTTTTTTCGCGCCGATTTCAATGTGTTCCAGGGCTTCGGAATTGTATGCTGGGGGCACGCAATAATTGAGCAGCACGCCGTCGGCGATTTCGCCTGCCAGCTCCATCATGCCCATGTGCGTCGCGCCGATGTAGATGGGCACGTTGCGCGGCTCGCGTCGCCCGTGTACGACATCGAGCTCGATACCATCCACGTGATGGAATTCGCCGTGGAAGGTGACGCGCTCCATCTTGAGCAGGCGCTTCAGCACTTCGACGGTCTCGCGCATGGCCTTGAGGGGCTTTCTGCGTTCAATGCCCACCTGTTTCGCCAGCGGGTCCCACCACGCGCCGATGCCGCAGATGATGCGATCCGGCGCGAGGTCGTCGAGCGTCAAGAAGGTCGCGGCGAGCAATCCGATGTTGCGCGTCCAGTTGTTCAACACGCCGCTGCCAATTTTCATGCGCGTTGTCACCGCCGCAAAGGCAGCCATTGGTACAATTGCATCACGCACGAGGCGCGATTCGGCCTGCCACACGGCCTCGAAGCCGCGCTGCTCGGCATACTGGGCGTATGCCATGCCTTCGCGTATGTCGTGTTTGTCTTGCAGGTATATTGCCACGCGTGCCATAGGATGCTCCTTACCTTCGCTTTCAAGGTGACCGCAAGGGTCGCTCATTCCGCAGCTATTCGCTGGAAGCATTTAGTGGCAGTGTAAATGAAAACGTAGAGCCCTCGTTTCTGACTCCACGACTCTTTACGGAGATGGTCCCTGCCATAGCCTCGACCAGCTGTCGTGTAATATAAAGCCCCAGGCCGCTGCCTCGAATCTCGCCGTGCATGTCCCGTTCCAGGCGCACAAATTTGTCGAAGATAATTTCCTGTTTGTCAGGGGGGATGCCTGAACCGCGATCAACCACACAGATGCGTACCAGGT
>VBHV01000255.1 GCA_005881995.1 Chloroflexota bacterium
AGGTCGGCATAGCGCCAAAGCGCAGCACAAGCTCTGGTTGCACGCTTTCAATAAAGGAGTCGATGCGCAAGAACGCATCGTAACTGGAAAGTACCATGGCTTGATCGTGAACTCCGCAGCGCAGTTGTGAAAGAGCATCAGCCAGAATAGGATAACCGAGATGTTGAGCCAAGCGTACAATTGGCTCTGCCAAAGATGGATCATCGTTTGGACCAACAATGACGAGACCATGTCGTACCCTCTGTAGCAAGTCTATCAGGTGTGCAATGGTTGTAGTTGCAGGTGCGCTCGCAGTGGCATCGCGAACATCGACGTACGGGGCATTGTTTGGCCTACCCTGCCAGGCAACCGAATCGCGCTGTGCGACCTGGAGCAGAGGTTGATCAGCCACTGGTTCGGGCGTCAGGGGCTCGCGGAAAGGGATATTGAGGTGAACGGGACCGGCGGGAATGGCCCGCGTCAACGCTGACGCCCGAACAGCAATAGTACGAATATAGCGCAGGGCCGCATTTGTCGCTTCAGGTAGAGCCACCTCGACAAACCACTTGACATACATTCCGTAGAGTCGATTTTGATCAATACTCTGGGGCGCACCATTATCACGCAGTTCGTGAGGACGATCCGCCGTCAGTACCAGCAAAGGCACATGTGCTAATTTGGCCTCGACAACCGCGGGCAGGAAGTTTGCTGCTGCTGTCCCCGATGTACAAAGCAATGCCACCGGTTGCCGCAACTGCCTGGCCATGCCCAGACCAAAGTAGGCTGCTGAACGCTCATCCACATGCATCCAGGTGCGAATACCCGGCTGCGCTGCAAACGCCATGGCCAGAGGGGTTGAACGAGATCCAGGGCAGATTACCACGTTTTGTACACCGGCACGTTGTAGCTCATCCACAAAAGCGCAGACATACGTGTATGTTGGGTTTATCGGGTCCTGTGACTCAGTAGATGCTCTTGACATGCTTCACCCTCAATTCTAACCACCCAATGCACGCAGCATCACTTGAAATTTCAAACAAGACTCGGCAAACTCGGTCTGGGGATCAGAATCGGCAACGATGCCGCACCCTGCAAAGAGTCTTGCTTTAGCGCCATCGATCAATCCAGAACGCAGCGCTACAGCGAACTCACCATGCCCGCTCGCGCCAATCCATCCAAGGGGAGCAGCGTACCACCCTCTATCCAGTTTCTCAGTACTGCATATCGCTTCGAGAGCAGCCTGGCGGGGGAATCCGCCAACAGCAGGTGTAGGGTGCAGGTCGGCCAAGATATCAAGAATGCATCGTCCTGGTATAAGTTCACCGAGAATGGGGGTCTTCAGGTGCTGTACATTCTTCAGCTTAAGCAGTTGTGGCATAGTGGAGACATGTATGTGAGCACAGTGATTTTTAAGAGCTTCCCGCATCATCGCTACGACAATCGCATGCTCGCTGTTATTCTTCTCACTCTGTAGCAGCTCCATGCCGATGCGGGCATCCTCTTCTTCGGTCTCACCACGCCGTGCTGACCCTGCCAATGCCATCGTTTGTATTTGACCATCCTGAGCCTGGACGAGCCGCTCAGGGGTTGCGCCCACAAAGAAACGCTCCCCGCGCTGTATGGCAAATACATAAGCGGTTGGATAGCTCTCGCGCAAGCGCTGGAGAGTTGTACTGATATCAAAAGCTCCAGGAGAATTGTGTAACTCTACCTGGATGTCACGTGCAAGCACGACCTTTTCAAAAGCGCCGTGTTGTATCATGCTTACCATGCTGGCCACCATTTCCAGCCACTCGGATGCTGGTCGAATTTCGTGTATGGAGAGCTCGCTTTTTACCTCTTCTTGCGGTATCGTTGGGATACGCTCCACCGCTGCTCGAAGCTGCGCGACACCGGCCTCAATTTCCCTGGCACACTGCTCAATATCATCAGATGCCCGCATCATCCTGTTCACGGTAAGCGCGACGTGATTGGCACTGTAACTCAAGAGTATTTGCGGCAAAATCAGCAAGCCATCAGGAAAGTCAGCCCAGAGTTGGGTACGAGGGGAGAGTGGATCGAAAGTGAATCCCCCAAAGAGTACAGGGCCACCGCTAGTAGTGGATGCCGTCGGGTGGGTAGAGGTGACAACCGCGTCATTCAATAGGGCGCGCCAGGAAGAAGCCGCATCGGTAAAACAGGTGCTTCCATTTGTTTCGATGGTTGCAGCAGCACCGACACCAACCAGCGCATTTTGCTCTACTGGCCGCTCCCAGAAAAAGCACTTTCCCAGCCCCGCCAGCCTGGCGCCTGTAAAGACGCGAAGCGGGTCATCCCACTCAACCGGGTAGGTAAAGCTAGCGAGGATAGATCGTTGTTGACGGGCAGCACAGCTGGCTGCCTCGCCTAAGGTTTTGAGCAATGGGTCGTGGGCAACGGGCCATTTCCCCGCTGCCGTCGTTTTATGTGCTCCAATGCGATTGGAGATGGCTACTTTCATACTTTGTCTACCTCGAATAAGGCGGATATCTTTGGTCCGAAAGGTCCTGTAAAACGGAGGAAAGTTAATGCACAGCAAATTTTGCTCCGTGTGCCGGGTGAGGTGATTATGTATAGACAGGCTTGCATCAGCATATCATACTCAAATGTGGATGATGACTGGTATCTGATTGTTTTATTTTTTATCTATGCTATGCTCCTCATCTGTCCCCTGACATATTGTAGCTGATGATAGGAAGGCTGACAACGTAGGGCTGGCTCTGGCACTCCCTCAGGACTGTTGCAAAGTTCTTTTTCCCCACCCGCCCAGCCGAAAAAAGGGGGAAAGTGGGGACACCCCACGCCCCGGCAGAGGGCTGCGCCCTCTGCACTCCTGCTCTCCCGAAATAGGAGAAAAGTGGGGACACTGGGGTCTGGCGACCCGCACGCTCCGGCAAAGGGCTGCGCCCTCTGCACTCCTGCTTTTGGCTCGATTTTGCAAATCTATAATGAAATTGTAGCTCTCT
>VBHV01000117.1 GCA_005881995.1 Chloroflexota bacterium
CGTAGGGCAGCGGCCCAGTGGAATTCGGGTAAACTGGTGCCATCGGAACTGTACATGAGTTTGCTGGCCGGCGCGACGCTCAGAGCTTGACGAGTAAAAGCCACCATATCCAGCCGATCCACAAAGGGAATGGCATAGGATAGGTCAAAGTACACATGCGGGTAGATGGCCGCCAGGTAGGCTCCAAGCTGGGTGTAAGGGTAACTCTCGTGCAGCAGCACTACCTTCATCGAGTGGAAGTCGCTGCGTTCCAGCACATCACGCAAATGCAGCGGATTGCCCATTCGCATATCGGTATCGCTGTCGCCATACCCGGTATGGAATTGTATAGGAAGCTCTTGCTCCGCAGCGTGGCGAAAAGCAATGTAGAGCAGATAATCGATCAACGGCTTATGCGCGATACGCAGTTTTCCACTTCTGATAGCCGATTGCGCCTCGATGAATGATACGACTGCTTCGTCTTTCGTGCGTTCGGTGACATCTAATCCGCCGCGGTAGGCGACGATGCTTTTCAGCCCGCAGTAGCCATGAGCGCGCACATCGCTCAACGCCAGTTCGTAGCGTTCAACCACCTCGTCGAAATCGCGGTATTCCACAACCAGTTGCTGCATCAGCGTTTCCAGGCGCAAAAGCTTCACGGTACGGCAGTGTCCGAGTTGACCTAACTTGTCAGGAGGATAGCAGTGGTCGGGCGATGGAAATGCCGGGTCGAGTACCAGCGTGTCGATGTTCGCGGCGCGGAAGAGGCGTTCGATCAGGCTATCGCTGTCCAGCTTGTTGCGCGCTGCCACAATAGCCGCTTCATTATTATCGCAGCCATAGAACAGCGCCATCTGGCGCAGCATCCAGAGGTAGTAAACAGTGTTCTCGATGTGCTGCTGCGCTAAAATCGGATCGCTTCCTTCGCTAAAATAACCGCGGAAGCGCAGCGCATCCATCGATTGCGCTGATAACACCGGGTGGCAATGATTGTCTACGACGGGGATAGATGATAGGTCAAGCATATTTGCACCTCACCGGTAATAATAGAGTCGCTCAGGAACGACGCACCTGAAAATATCTCTTATTCTATTTCAGATGCTGTTTTATTCTAACACATGAACATTTGGGTCTCCTCTACTACAAAGCAAAGGATGCAAGATAAGGTAAGACTGGTGAATAGAGACAGTTATGCTTTATAATTTGGATCGAGCGCCGTACCTGGTTGCAGGTGGCGATAATTGGCGTACTGCTGGGGTCATGGATGCCCGTTGTCGGTCTTGCCTCCTGGCTCTTACTTGGGCGTTGAAGGGAAGAATCTATGCTCGTTGCCTATGGTCCTGATGGGCACCCGGTTATTGCTGAGGAGACGCCGCTTGACCAGTTGCAGCGCTGGTCAGCAGAACACTTGCTGCGCTGTCCCAATTGCCGGGGAGTCGTCCACGTGCGCGGTGGACCTGAGAAACGCACGCAGCTGCATTTCGCGCATCAAAAGGGTGAATGCGCGTGGAGTACCGAAGCCGAATCGGTACGGCATATGCGAGGCAAACTGACGCTTGCGCAGTGGATGCGCGAGCAATATCCCCAGGCGCGTGTCACCCTGGAAGAACGGCTTCCCGGACCCAACCGTATCGCGGATATCTTCGTTGCTCATCCCAATGGAAAGCTCCAGGCGATAGAATTCCAGTGCGCCCCGCTTGAACTGGACGAATGGCGTCATCGCCACGAAGCCTATCGCACCGCCAATATTGTGGATACCTGGATTATTGGGGATAACCGCCGTGAGAAGCAGGAAGCGTTTATCGAAGCAATTCTCGCTACAGCACACGAGCTTTTATTTCTTGATCCCTTGCTAACCCCACCGCGCACCTGGCTGCGTTGGCCCGTGACACGCGAGATCATGCGAGCCTGGCAGGCTGAACCCACGTTGAAACCATCGTTTGAGGGGTGGGTTGGGCGCCTGGGCTATGGCGCAACTCTTGTTGGTTGCCTGCAAGAGACCCAACTGGATGGAGAGGGCGCGTTATTGCATCCTGCTCGTTCTGCGTTGGAAGCCCGTACACAGCTTTTCAATCGCATGCAGAACGCCCAATCTGTTGACGAGGTTACGTTGAGAGCCTATCTCCACCCTGCCACTGGCGAAGCCGCTTTACACGATGTACTTATTCCTCTTATGCGCGCTTATGTCCGAGACCCTGATTTATTGCGCCGCTATAACTATGGACGTGGGTCCTGGAATCAGCCGTTGACTGATGAAGATAGACAACGTGTGCAACAAGCGCGTCTCTGGCTTGAAAAACTGGTGCGGCAGGGCTATCCATTGGCACGACTGCAAGAGTTGGCAAAAGAGATCCCACTGGTGGGTCCATATGCAGCTTTTGCGGGATATATGGAGATGTTGGTGTTACTTCGCTGAAACTTATAGTCGGGGCTGTTCGTGTCTATTAAAAGTGTGCATTGGTTTTCGGTACAGGCGACGTGGACATGCCTTAGGCGCACGTTCGCTCCAATAGAAAGGACATTCGAGGATGAAATTGCGCCAATGAGAGGCGACCAGATGCGCGCTCTGTTGAGCGAGCGTTTCGCGGAATTGCGCGGCTATCTGCCTGAGAACTCGCAGCTCAATGACTACGTGCAGCAGGTTTCTACCCGCGTTACACAGACAGGGAGCAATTTGAAAGATTACGCGCAGCAGGCCGTATCAAAGGTCAAAGATACCGGGAGCAGTCTGGGTGATCTCGCGCAAAGAGCCTCCACTGATGTGAAACAAACCAGCAAGGATGTTGCTGATACAACCAAACAGACGGTAAAATCCACGAAGCAAGGTTAGTAGACGGGTACGATAAGACATTCTAGCAAAAGCAAAGGTGGCGATCAAATGGCCGCCACCTTTTTTGTTAGCACCTTATTACTAATATTTGTAGAAATGCTGGCGTGTCTCTTCCTCTGGCGTTTTGTCCTTGAAGAAAGCCAATTCGTTGCGCTTGACCGCGATATATGAACTTGCCAGCAAGGGACCAAGTGCCTCTTTCAAAACATCGTCGCGTTCCAGTTCGTCCAATGCTTCATCCAGTGACGTGGGCAGACGGCGTATGCCGCGCTGTTCGCGTTCCTCGTCGCTGTAATTGCCTGGATCAATCTCCTGGGGATCGCCCGGATCGATACGCTGCTGAATGCCATCCAGACCTGCTGCGAGCAGCGCGCCCAGCGCAAGATAGGGATTGCCGCTGTGGTCGGCGGGCTTGAGTTCAAGATTGATTGAAGCTGCTTCACGGCCCCAGAATGCCGATGGAACGCGAATTGCGCCTTCGCGATTATCGAAGCCATAGGCGCCATAGGCGGAACTCCAGAAATGCGGGAGCAGACGGCGATAGGAGTTTGGACTTCCGCATGTGATCGCTACAAGCGCGCGGATGTGGCGTAGCACGCCCCCAATAAAGTATTTTCCCGTCAAGCTCAAGTTGCCGCGTTGACTGGCGTCGAAGAATAGATTCTTCCCGCTCTGTCCCTGGCCGTCACTTCCCCACAGGCTCAGGTGGATATGCGCTCCACTTCCGGCCTGGTCGAGGAAAGGCTTGGGAGCGAATGTGGCAAGTAGATCGAAGGTGCGTGCCACCCCGCGCACCGTTTCGCGCACAAGGCACACATTGTCGGCGGCTCTCAACACATCCGCGTGGTGAACCGAGAGCTCCTGCTGTGAAGGACCAAGTTCTGTGTGGAAGAGTTCGATAGAAATGCCCTGTTCCTCTAATGTTTCCAGGATGGAGTCGATGACCTCCGACTGGTCGTCCAGGCCGATGCTGCTATAACAGAGGCTGTGATCGGCGGGAACGAAGCTACCATTCACTTCACGCGCGAGATAAAATTCGTGTTCGATAGCAGCTTCGGCGCGCATACCGTGTTCCGCGAGCCGTGCGATCATGCGTTTGAGGAAGGTGCGCGGGCAGGCTTCCCATGGCTGGCCGTTGGTCAAAATCATGTCGCACATCATGCTGGCGCTGCTGGGAACATAGGGCAAAATAGTAAATGTGCCGGGGTCGGGAATGAGGCGAAATTCTCCTACAGGCCCCATGCCTTCGACCGGAGCGAGTGACTCGACTCCTGTAAACGCCTGCATAGCCAGAGTCTGGCCTATACCCTCTTTCATGCGTGTTTCGAGCTTGCTGGCATGGGTGGCCTTGCCACGAATGATGCCTCCATTGTCGCAATACAGGAAGCGTACCAAGCGAAGTTTAGCCTCACGCGCCTTGCGCACAACATCTTGAGCATTCATTGCTTCAACTCTCCTATCTACTTCTTGCTGGGGTTTTGATAAGGGGATTCCGAGTACTTGAGGTAGTATATCAAAGTATGACGCTAACGACAAGGAAGAAGCGACTTTACAGGAATCCAGGCAATCATTCACAGACCCTGGAGATTAAAAGCGGAAAACATGGAATAGATCAGAGAGATATGGTATCATCCAGAGGAACAGATGATCTATGGATAATTCGGAAAGGAATAAACATATGTCCACACAATCGCCACCCCAGGAACTGGTTGAACAATTTGTCATCTCCGCGCATTTTAACCTTGCCAGGGTAAAGGAACTGTACGAGCAACATCCAGAACTGCTCAACGTCAAATGGGAAAAGTTTGACGAATCCGCCCTGGCTGCTGCCTCGCACACGGGACAGAGAGCGATAGCCAAGTACCTGTTAGCCAAGGGTGCCCCGATGGTTGTCTGCACTGCCGCCATGCTTGGTGATGCTGGGGCGGTGACTTCTTTCTTACAAGATGATCCCAGCCTTGCCAATGCCAGGGGCGCACACGACATTCCCATCATGTTTCACGCGGCCATGAGCGGTCAGACTGATGTCACCGAATTGCTATTAGAGCATGGCGGCGGAGAGGGTATTGATTCCGCACTGCACGGAGCAATCATGTATGGTCATACTGCAATGGTGAAGTGGCTGCTGGCACACGGCGCTACAAATGTGGACGTGCCGAATTACGAGGGTAAGACTCCCTTGAAAGTAGCAGTGGAGAGGGATAATCAGGAAATTGCCGAAGTGCTGCGGGAACATGGTGGGAAGGAATAAGGGGCATACTGGGATTGTCAGCATGCCCCTGGATCGCTTACTTCCCCATACATTCCCTGGCAAACATCCTGACAGACTCTAAATCCTTCGCGTCGGGCATATACAGAATGATCTCCTGCGCTCCGGCTTGCTCGATCTCGGTCAGGCGTTTTCGTACGACATCAGGAGTGCCAACCAGCGCCTGTTCGCGAATGCGACCCGAGGGGATATTGCGCTGGAAAGGCGAGCTTTTTGCCCAAGCTTCCTCATCGGTTTCGGCAATGGCGCAGTTGAAAAGCACCGTCCGCCAGATGGTGTTGTAGTCGCGCCCGACGCTCTCGCAGTGTTTCTTGATAATCGAAAACTTGCGTTCAAGTCCCTCGTTGTCGAGATGCCCCACGTTACAGGCATCGGCATATTGCGCCACCAGTTTGAGCGTGACCTTTTCTCCAGCACCGCCAATGAGCAAAGGAATGTGTGGTTTCTGAACGCCTTTTGGTTGGTTGATGGCTCCATGCACAGAGTGGTACTGGCCCTCAAATTCTGCTTTCTCATCCGTCCACATTTTCAGGATGATCTGCACTGCTTCGCGTAACTGCCGCAGGCGTGTGGGTCCATCGGGGAAATCATAACCATAGGCCAGAAATTCCTGTTCATACCAGCCCGCGCCGATGCCAAAATCCAATCGTCCATGGCTCATGGTATCGACTGTGCTTGCCATCTTTGCCAGCAGCGCGGGATTGCGATAGCCGTTGCACGTGACCATTTGCCCGATACGTACGCGCTTTGTATCACGAGCAAGCGCGGCAGTGCTTGTCCAGCATTCAAAGGTCACTTCCTGCGTGGGCGTCGGTACTGTATGAAAATGGTCATAAAGCCAGATCGAATCAAAGCCCAGCGCCTCAGCCTCCTGCGCTACACGGGTCATTGTCTCATATGCCTCGACGGGATCGGGGATGCCAACCAGGTCCATGCGCCAGCCCTGTGGCACAATCAAGCCAAATTTCATTGCCATACGTGCACTTCCTTCTAACAAGCAAATAGGGGAGAATCTAACGTGGTTCTATTATATTACGTTGTGTGGCAGAATGTGGCGTCAAGAGAAAAAGATAGCATGCTTGCAAAACTCAGATAACACGCGTACGCGGTATAATATGCAAAGAAATACATGACGTTAGATAGGTAGATAACAATCAGTGCTGAAACGATTTTTGTACCGGGTATTGAGATTGCTCGTTCCGGTCTCCTTTAACATCCTCAATGGAATACTCGCCGGCAATTTACCTCCGCTGGGTTCTAGCTGTGTAATCGTGGAAGACCAGGAGCGTTTCTTGCTCGTGAAAATGCCAGGACGTCGGCTGGTCTTTCCCGGTGGTTTTATGCGCTGGCGTGAACAGCCCGCTGAAACTGCGCAGCGGGAATGTCGAGAGGAGACTGGCTTAGAGGTGCAAATGCTTGATACGATCGGTACATATGCGACAACCAGTACCCGCATCGACCGCATAAGTTCCCTGATGATTGTATTCGCTGGTGAAGTCATTGGTGGAGCGTTGCGCGGCAGTATAGAAGGCCACCCATGCTGGCTAAACGAGGCAGATATGCGTAAAGGGCTGGACAAGTACTTCACAAGAATTCTTGAGGATTATTTTGCATATCGCCAGCAGCTCCAGGCGCAGGCTTCATTAGATACAGTGGCGCCAGACTTGAGCAATGAGTGATGAGAGAAGGCGATGCGGTATGCCGTCAGCGCCTAACTCGAAAACCGGCTGAAGAAACTCCAGATGACCACATTAGCGTCGATGGTATGGGTCGTGTAGCCCAGTTCTGGAATAGGGCTTGAGCCAGGCCAGGTATGCCCGCCGTCGCTGATGCGGTAATGCTCCACGACCGTTCCTGCCGCGCAGTCGGGCCATTGGATGCCGGTGACATCGGCCTTCTGGTAAATGACTTTATTTGTGCCCTGGCAATGGTCGTGTGCAAGCCAGACATTCAGGTAGACTTGCACAGCTGCCATACCCATAGAGGGATTGCCGCCATAGGGGGCGAGTTGATCGGCTTGCCCGTGAATTTCCAGCACAGGAAGGGGCCGTGATGGATTACAGCCGCCTGGGAAGTGGTAGAAGGCGCCTTCAACAGTGGCAAGTGCGGCGATTTGATCGCTCAGTGTACAGGCTATGCGATAGGCCATCCCACCACCCAATGAGTAACCGGCGACATAGATGCGGTGTGTGTCAACGCAATAGTTATGCTCAAGATAGCTAATGAGATCCCGCGTAAATTGCACGTCGTCGGCATCACCCGTCGGTCCCAGATGCCCTATGCCAGCATTCCACGAGGGTGGGCTATCGACGCCCTGTGGGAAAACCAGGATGAACCCCGCTTTGTCTGCCTCCGCCCCCATATTGGTATGTTGAGCCGTGCGCTGTGCCGTGTTATCATAGCCATGATAGTTAATCACCACCGGCTGCGGCTGTGTGCCATAAGTGGGAGCAAGATGTACGATGAATGTGCGAGCTAGCCCGGCAGAATGGATGGAGAGATTGCTATCTCCAGGTTGATGCGAAGGTGTGTTACAGGCGCTGGCCTTTGTGGTTATGAAACCTGATGAAGTTGGCCTGGAGGCGCCTGGAATACTTGAAATAATGCCTGCACGTGTACTAAATGCGCCAACGCCCAGGATGATGAGCAGTGAGAGAAGGATACCTAGAATGCCAACAACGCGGCGTATGTTAAGTGACTTAATTGAACGTTTATGGTGAAAATCAGAATTGTGCATCTACTCCACTCTTCTATGGCCAGGAATTGGAATGTACCGAGTATAGCATGCAAACGTGCCAGGCAGCAAACGTGA
This sequence comes from Chloroflexota bacterium, assembly GCA_005881995.1. Next base: position 7,891 of record VBHV01000117.1, read on the forward strand.
ACCGCATGCTCCACTCGTTCAAACGTTTATGCATGCATTACTGACACGTGGCAAGCGTCGGAAAGTAGTACTTTTTTATGCAGTCCTCACAACAACATATACATACAGAAATTATAAAGGTTCATCCAACGCAACCCGAGCCCTCGATTATTGAACAAGCCGCCGGGCTGTTGCGCGCGGGTGAACTCGTCGTATTCCCGACCGAAACGGTGTATGGCCTGGGCGCGGATACATTGCAAACAGCGGCGTTAGAACGTATCTTTGTCGCGAAAGGTCGTCCATTCAGCGACCCATTGATTGTGCATATCGCTGACGAGGCATCTCTAGAGCAGTTAACGACCTTCATACCGGTGCAGGCGAGGAGATTGGCGAGCGTGTTCTGGCCCGGCCCGCTTACCTTGATTCTCCCACGCGGCCCAAGTGTCCCCCATCTAGCGACGGCGGGACTGGAGACGGTGGCTATTCGCATGCCTCGTCACCCTGTCGCGCTCGCCCTTATTCGCGCCCTCGGTTCGCCAATAGCCGCGCCCAGCGCCAACCGCTTCATGCATGTCAGCCCGACGACCGCGCAGCATGCCTATAGCGATCTTGCCGGTAGAGTCCCGCTCATACTCGATAGTGGTCCCTGTGAGGTAGGAGTCGAATCAACCGTGCTGAATCTCTGTACTGAGCCGCCAATCATTCTACGGCCCGGAGGCGTCAGCCTTGAGGCGTTGCGCACCATTTTACCGGACGTGCAGCCGCCGCGCCAACAAATTGCCAACCATGCCGATCAAACGGCCCACAGCGAAACCAGTGCACAACCTTCGCCCGGTCAACTGCTCACACATTATGCGCCTGCCATTCCTTTGCTGCTCTACGATGGCTCTGTGGAAGCCATGCGCGCGGCTATGCTGCTGGAAATGAAGCGGCGGCAGGAACAGGGAGAATATGTTGGCGTGCTGGTGGCGGATGAAGACGTGGCTACCTTTCAAGGGAGCGGCGCGTTCATCAACACGCTTGGCAAGGCCGACGATCCTGTTCAGATCGCCACGGCATTGTTCGCGGGATTGCGCGCATTGGAGGATGCGCATGTCCACGTCATTCTCTGTCGCAATTTCGGCGATCACGGCCTGGGACTTGCCATTCGTGACCGCCTGCTCAAAGCGGCAGGCGGAAAGATTATCGATGTCTAGGGTAAAGACCGGCTACTGGCCTGCCTCCGCACCGGGTGTTTCGCGAACGGGGCGTCTGCGTTTCGTCGCTGCCCTGCGCGCCTGCGCCGCGGCACGCAAACGAGGCACCACCAGGAAAACGTAGAGTGTGGAGATGATAAATACCCCGATGGAGATAATCAAGGGTAAACCGGGCATAATGTTTGAGCCGATGCCGAGCGAGGCCAGGATTGCCAGCACGCCAAATACGATAATCGTCAGCATGGGAATTGTCCAGCCGCCCTTGATGCGGAATGAGCGCTCGGCATCCGGTTGTTTGCGGCGCAGGCGCAGCACGCACAAACCCGCTACCGTGTAGATCAAGGCTTCCAGCACAGCCCCGAAAAGAATCAGCGCATTGAATTGCCCCGTCAGAAAGATGATCACAGCGACAGCCGCGGATGAAACGCTCAAAAAGATGACGGCGAAGTAGGGCACGGCAAAGGTGTAGCTAATGCGCGCGAAAATCTGCGGTAGGGTATCCTCGCGCGCCGCCGCGTACAGGAAGCGTGAAGCCGTCGCGAAGCCACCGTTGAAGGTCATGACCGCCGTCAAGAGCGTAGCGATCAACATGAGCCAGATACCGACCTGGCCTAACGCAGCCTGGCTCAAGAGCATCTGAGGAACAGGGGAATTGTAGATGGACGGGCTATGCACATTCAGCAGGGCGCTCGAGGCCAGGGTAAAGAGTGCGTAGGAGACACCAAGCAGCGCCAGGGCGATGAACATGCCGCGTGGGATCAGCCTGATGTCGGCGATCTCTTCTGAAAGCGGTGTGACCCACTCGAAGGCGGAGAAGACAAAGACGCCGACAGCGACCGCGTTCACCAGGGCATCGGGATGATACAGCGCATCGAAGGGATTATGCAGCTGAAAGCCGTTTTTAGCCAGTGCGATGAGAGAAATAATGATGGCGAATGCCAGCAGGCTATAGGTGGTAATGTCCTGAAGGATACCTGCTATTCTGATGCCGCGCAGATTCGCTCCCGTAGCCAGTCCGAGCAGGGCCAGTATCCAGATGAGCGAGGCCCAGTTCGGCAAATTAAACGCGTAGGTGATGGCGCTGCCCACGATGTAGCTATCGGCGGCAATGACCGTGATGATGGTGAGCATGTAGCCAAAGGTGATGATGAGCGAGAAGTTCTCGTTGAACGACTCTTTCATATACTGCCGAACCCCCGCGGCAGTTGGATAGAGGGCATTCAATTCCGAAAAACACAGCGCCGCCAGTACCGCGAGTAGACCGGCAATGACGATGGCAATCCAGCCGGAATCCCCGCCCACGAGCGAGGCCAGTTGCACACAGCCAAGAAAACTGATAGCGGCATAGGCCAATCCGGTACTGGTAGAGACGACGGTGCGGAATTTCAGGACACGGCGCAGCGTAACGGGAGCATTCATAACTTCCTCCTGAGGGTTATTCCATCTGAAGAGTCATTGGAAGAGTACCGGAAAATTGGGTGCTTGTCAATGTGTATCGAGGACCAGGGCGGGAGCCCCTATACGAAGCACGACCAAGGGCCAGGGCGGGGGCAAGCCCAGCCCGTACCCTAGACGATTGAGCACACTGCTACCAGGGCGGGGGCAAGCCCAGCCCGTACCCTAGACGAAGCACGACCTCGACCGTATAGGGTACGGGCTTGCCTGGAGAGGTCGACATTGAAGTCATGCTGAGCAAAAATCCTGCGCTACTGCCGCCAGTATTGACGCACAGCGTTCTACCTGCACGATATCAGACCACTCGACGACGGCATGCGCTCCCTCGCCGCCAGGACCAAAGACCACGGTTGGAATACCGGCAGCCGTAAGCAGCGCGGAATCCATCCAGCCTGTTCCTCCAACTTCGCGAATCTCGCGTCCGAGAATGGTGGCCGCATGGCGCAATACCGTTTGTACGATTGGCTCATCTATCGAGACTTCAAAGGGCTCGCGTACCAGGCCGGTTTTTACTGTTGCCCGGAAGTTCGGGTCGGATGCTGCTATGCGCGCGAATATGGCCGGAAGTTCAGCTTCGACCTGTTGCAACGTTTCGCCGGGAATCGTTCTTCTTTCCACGCTCAGAGCGCAATGTTTGGGGTAGCTTGAAAGTTCCTGTCCCCCTTCGATCAGGGAAGCGTGGACCGAGCCGCTGCCGAGCAGTCGATGCGATGGAGCCGAGCGCAATGTGCGATCGAGGTCTTCCAGGCCTAGCAGGACTTTCCC
>VBHV01000256.1 GCA_005881995.1 Chloroflexota bacterium
TGAATAATCTTCGCCTTTGTGACCGCGAGCAGATCGGCTACTTTCAAGCGGAGATTGATACCGCGCTGTCCTCCATTGATATACAATTCCTCCAGCTTTTCAGCGCTCGCGTCCAGATAGATTTCGAAGCGCTTATCGAGTAGTGCCAACGGCGAGATACCTCCTACTTTAAGACCGGTCAGGCGCTCAGCTTCACGTTGTGGGGCCATGTGTGTATGTTTGGCGCCTACAGCGCGTGCGGCCATGCGTAAGTCCAACTCACGATCGCCTGGTACCATAATCAGAAGATGCCGCTGCTCGTCAGCAAATACAACCAGCGTCTTGAACACGTGGTCAGCAGGGACGCCAAGCAATGGCGCAACTTCTTCTGCTGAATGCACCGTCTCTGGATAAGTAAAGGTAGCATATGGGACATGCTGTTTATCCAACAAGCGCATAGCATTGGTCTTCATTTTGTCCTGCTTGCTCATAGCATCACCTAATGCCAGCCTACATAGCGCAGCGTTTGCGATATCTGCTGCCCAGCGCGGGTCACGGCCCCGATTAGCTCGCCCTGCTTGGGACGGCAGCGTTCGCTTGGCCCACCAATAGAAACGGCAGCAACGACGGTGCTAAGATGATCGAAAATAGGAGCAGCTACCGCGTCGATACCCTCTTCTAATTCGCTTTGTGAGATGGCGTACCCACGTTGACGAACTATGCGCAGCTCTTCTAACAAGAGGCGCGGATCGGTAATCGTGCTGTCGGTATAGCGCATCAAGGTCGTATGGGCCAGTATCTCGCGCAGGCGTGTTTCCCATTGATAAGCCAGCAAGACTTTCCCTGTGGAGACGGCGTGCGCCGGGAGATGCTGGCCCGGTACATTCACGGCTCTCACAAAAAAATAGGAATCTTCGGTATCGATGATGACCGCTTCCAGGCCTTCCAGCACTGCCAGATGTACCGACTCGCGTGTTTGATCACGCAATTCCATCAGGATGGGCCTGGCGGTTTTACGTACCGTGTGGGAATTGAGGATACTGGCTCCCAGTGCCGTCACGTGCAGGCTCAATGCGTATTTATGACTGTCCTCATCCTGCACCAGTAATCCTTCGTTTACCAGAGCTGTCACCAGTCGGTGCGTGGTGGATTTGGGCAGCCCGGTCTCACTTGAGAGATCGGTAATGCCAAGTAGTCCTTGCTTGCCGAAGGCGCGCAGCACACTCGCAATACGATGCACAATCTGAACCGTTTTTTCGCCTTCCTGTGGTTCTCCGTGCCGCATGATTCTTCCCGTCCTGGCTTTGCTTATGGCTGTTCTACGCAATGGAATAGCGTTCCATGCATGGAGTGAGTATAGCCAATGCTGCTTGGAAGTGTCAAGCAGACGCATTCCCTCATCATTTTCATTTGACTTGACACGGCAGAAATGAAGCATACTTTGAACTCAACGTTGCGCTGTCCCTGGCGGAAATTGTATTATGAAGCCCTATCACATATTTTGCGGGTTCAATTCTGTCGTTAACACCTGAGAAGGAGAATGCCTCAAATCATGGCAATGCAAATGGGTCAACAGACTATCGTCGATTTCGATGTCCCTGCCAGAATGCGCGATGGCACCACGCTGCGCGCCAACGTTTATCGCCCAGCAGGCGAGGGCAAATGGCCTGTCCTACTGACACGCCTTCCCTACGGCAAAGATTTCCCCATCGGGGCTTCCATGATGGACCCCGCGCAAGTGGCGCGGCGGGGCTACGTTGTCATTGTGCAGGATACTCGAGGCCGTTTAACATCAGAAGGGGAATGGGTACCATTCGTCAATGAAGCGTTGGATGGTGTCGATACCATCGAATGGGCGGCTCAGTTACCCTATAGCAATGGAAGCGTCGGCATGTATGGCCTCTCCTATTTTGGCTTTACTCAGTGGGCAAGCGCCGTCCACCATCCTACGGCGCTCAAAGCGATGGTCCCGTTTCAGACGTGGAATGACCCATTAAACGGCGTGATCTTTCGCGGTGGAGCGTTGGAACTAGGCACTTCAGGTAACTGGCAGCTCATGATGGGGTTGGATGTGCTGATGCGTCGTCATCGCGATGATCCCCAGGCAATGGGGCGCGCTATTTACATGTTGGCGAAAGAAATGGACGCGCTGGGCAAACTGGGCTACTGGTCGCTGCCACTGAATGAATTTGGTCCGTTGCATCGGCAGAATGTGGCTCCTTCCTTCTTCCAGAATTTTTCCAGGCCAATGGATCGTACTCACGAACTCATAGAGCCGATGACCATTGTAGGAAAACATGAGCAAGTCACCGTTCCCACACTCAATGCCGGTGGCTGGTACGATATCTTCTTGCAGGATACCATCACCAATTTCACCACCATGCGCGAACACGGCTCCACGCCCGAAGCTCGCCAGAGTAAGCTCGTTATTGGCCCCTGGACACATGGGCATGTCACCAATCCCATTGGCGAATTGAACTTTGGCTTCGGGTCAAGCGCCGCCTTTATAGACCTGCAAATCGATTTTACGAGTTTGCAGGTGCGCTGGTTCGATCACTGGCTCAAAGGCATCGATACCGGTATGCTGAAAGAAGCGCCCATCAATTTGTTCGTCATGGGAGCGAATGCCTGGCGCGACGAGCAGGAGTGGCCGCTCGCCCGGGCTGTGAACACCCGTTACTACCTGCATAGCAATGGTGGCGCCAACTCGCTGCATGGCAATGGATACCTGACGACCGACCTGCCCGATCGCGATGAATCCGCATCCGACAAGTATGACTATGATCCCAACAACCCGATGATTACTCGCGGCGGCGCGCTGCTTTTATCACCGGAGTACCCTCCTGGCCCTTTCGATCAGCAGCCAACCGAGAGCCGCGAAGATGTGCTGGTCTATACCTCTGGCGAATTGAAAGAAGACCTGGAGGTCACAGGCCCCATCAAAGTCCATCTCTGGGCGGTTTCAAGCGCGCCCGATACAGACTTTGTGGCTCGCCTGGTGGATGTGCACGATGATGGCTACGCGCAGAACTTGACCGATGGCATCATTCGCGCCCGCTATCGCCATTTTGAGCGCGGGGAAACCCCCTCGCTGATCGAGCCAGGCAAGGCCTACGAATATGAAATCGATCTATGGGCCACCAGCAACGTCTTCAAGGCCGGACACCGCATTCGCCTGGAAGCTACCAGCAGCAATTTCCCGCGCTGGGACCGCAATCCCAATACCGGTCACGATTTCGGAACTGATACAGAGATGGTCGTAGCGCACCAGACCATCCTGCACGACGCTGAACACGCTTCCTATATCGTGCTGCCTATCGTGCCTGTACCGGAGAGATAGAGGCCCATCAGTGTAATGGCGCAACTCTGCCATGTGCCACATGAAACGTGCATATTATAGGGGTAGCAAGGGAGTTGCAATACCGCGCAAATACCGCTCATTTTGCGCGGTATTATTTTTTTCCGCCAGGGATAAGATCACGTGGGAGAGGCAGCAGCCAGGCGAACCTCCTGTGAATCGAGAAACTGCTGAGTTTGGAAAGGGAAATGGCTCCCTGCTTGCTCTTCATTGGCGCTTGTCTCCCTTGCATGGTTGTTCCATACTCAAGATAGTTGCCTGTTTGTCAGTCT
>VBHV01000118.1 GCA_005881995.1 Chloroflexota bacterium
TCATCAGCCCCATATACCCTGATGCCGCGCCGCGCTGCTCCCTGGGCACGCGATCCGGCAGGAGGGCTTGATAGGAGGCATTGGCGGCATTGCTCCCAACCTGGTTCAATATCAGCGCCAGCACAAAGATCGCTATGCTGCCTGCTACAGCCAGCAGCAGCGCGCTCAGAACCAACAATAGGGCACCGGCAGCAATGTATGGCCGACGACGTCCCCATGAGCCGCGTGTATTATCGGACATCATGCCAAATACCGGCGGCATGATCAGCGAAACGACAGCACCCGCCGCCGAAATCCAACCGAGGAGTAACGCCTGCTGAGCGCTACCTACCGGGCCGGGAGGCAAAAAAAGTAATATCTGTAGTGGAATGACGATGGGGAAAAGAGCCGCGCTTTGAGCATTGAGCGAAAGCCAGAAGACACTGAGGACGAACTGATCGCGAACGGTCAGTCTTTTGGGCGGAGCATGCAATTCCATGTGCCATTCCTTACAGCAGTTTCTGCAATTTCAGAAGGTCCTCCATCTTACCAGAGACTTTGAGCTTACGCGTGACGAAAGCGAGTTCTGGATTGACCTTCCGGTCAAGTATCCCGGCCAGCGTATCGCTGCTGGTAGTGACCTTGATATCCGGCTGGGGAAGCGTCTCTTCTGCCAGCGTCGCGCTGCCATCAGGAGCTATGCTCAGCACAAAGTTTCGCTGGAGATCAGGAAAAATGAACTGGATAGTTCTGGCAAAACCCTGAAATGCTGCGCGTGTTTCGGGCTGCTCAAAGCGAGCGCGGATGCTCTCTAGATATGGGACGATTTCAGTCATATGTACTCCTTAGACTCGCAGGCTCGTCATCTGCGTAGGGACAAGGGGCGGTGGGGGGCGGATGCGGGGGCCTTGTGCTTGTCCTGCTCGCCTGCTCGATCCCCAGGGAGGACAAGCACAAGGCCCCCACTCATCCGCTCTCCCACCCCTTGTCCCTACGACAAACTCAATCATTGCTCAAGCAAAGACGCCCACCCATCCACTCTCCCACCCCTTGTCCCTACGACAAACTCAATCATTGCTTCATAAAATGGGGCAGATAGTTCTGCTGCGTTGCTGCCATTTCGTCGAATAGCTGGCGGATCTCTGTTAAAGAACATACGGCGGCGGTCAGGGAATCGAGCATCAGGGCCTGCACCGCCGCCTCTCGATCTTCGTTGAGCAGTGCCTGCACCAGCAGATCGTGAACCATCATGTGGGCGCTGTCGAGCGCGGCGAGCTGCGTGGGCAGCTTGCCGAAATGCAGCGGATGGATGCCGTTGCCATCAACCAGGCAGGCAATCTCTACGCATCCATCGCGGGGCAGATTTTCGATCAACCCGCTATTGCCGGCATTGCCGTAGCTCATTTGAGGCCGGTTCAGTGCGTTGCCCTCAATCACATAGGAGCCAGCGTCTTCGATCAACCCGCTATTGCCGACATTGCCGTAGATCATTTGAGGCCGGTTCAACGCGTGACCCTCGATCACGTATGAACCGGCGTCCAGGCTCCTGTCAAGGTAAAAGGCCCGTTCTCCCCGGCGTTCGCGCTCGAGGTAGTTGCGCAGCAGCGCATCATGTTCTACGCGATCCACCGGCCACCTGCTTGCCCGTTCGCCACCAACGCAGTCTGGCTGCATGCTCACGTAGTAATCGATCAGTTCTTTGCGTTTGCGAAAATAGGGCACATATTCAGAAACATGCCCACTGGACTCGGTCGTATAGTATCCAAAGGCGCGCATGAGGTCGAAGCGAACGGGGTTCTGCCGGTAAATTGCCGGGTCTTGCGCGGCTATGCGCAGGCGAGGATACAGGTCCTCACCGTCCATCTCAAGCGTAACGTACCACGAGAGATGGTTGATGCCTGCGCAGCGATAGCGCATACGCTCATACGGCACGTCCATGTAGTCCGCAAGTTCATAGGCAGTTTGCACGATGGACTGGCAGAGTCCCACCACCTGCAGCGACGTGGCACGCAGCGCAGTCAGCACCAGGGCCGACATGGGATTGCTATAGTTGATGACCAGTGCGCGTGGGCAGAGTTCCTCTATATCGCGACAGATAGCCAGCCAGGACGGGGCGGTACGCAAATATTTAAAAATCCCACCCGGCCCAATCGTATCAGCGATGCACTGATCTACACCATATTTCAAGGGAAGCGTGTAATCGGATTGGATGTTTGCCAGCCCGCCCACCTCGATCATGTTGAGAACGTAATCGCAGCCCGGCAGGACGCTGCGCCTAGCGGTCGTCGCCTGCACCGTCCACGTTTTTCCGACAGACCTGATCGTCTGCTCAGCAACTTCATGCGCCAGTTCCAGCCGCTCGGTATCCAGGTCCACCAGGGCAAAGGTGCCCGTATCCAGCCCATCAATCGCCAGGATATCCGTGATCATCCTCTGGGCAAATACCGCGCTGCCCGCGCCAATGAGCGCGACTTTCACCATACATTTCCCCCTTTGCAATGGGAAAGTATATTGAGCTGTTTCGCTAAATTATACCCGCCCGGCTGATACTCGTCCAGCCAAGACGTTGTATTGAAATGTACTGACCGCTTTTCACCCACGCAAGTTCGGGCACGTCAACTATCTGATGAGCAACCTCAACACTGTGTTATACTGGAGCCACAGCAGCAGCGCCGCAAATGGAGCATATGAAAAACAGAGATATATGTCTATAAGAAAATGGTTTGCTCTTACCTGAAAGGAGTTTACTTTTGTCGCATCCTATCGCCACAACCTATGAAGAGGCCTCTCAGGTAGTAGAATACCTGGGAATATTGCCATTATCAAGCTTCATTCCTGGCCATCCCTCCCTGGTTTCCATCACTCTACCCGACGCCTGGCACACCGGAATGGAAACAGATCCCTGGCTCTGGAGAGACCGTTTTGCCGCGGAGGGAATGGCCGCATACGGAAGGTTTCTTGGCGACAAGCCACTGCTGAGCTCCAGGGAGATGTTTCCGCTCGTGACTCGCCTGATCGCTCCAGCAGAGACGGTGGAAGAACGCTATGCAATGGGTCTTCTGGCTAAACCGAGACTCCGGATTTACGAGTGTATCCGGGAGAACGATGATATTGATGTCAAAACGCTCAGGATGCTGACAGGTATGCAGCACCCGTCTGAAAAAAGTGCATTCGAGCATTGCTTAACTAGCCTGCAAAACACGGCCGATATTGTTATTTCAGGTATCTCCGAGAGGTTGAACCCCCAGGGCAACAAAAGCGGATGGAACAGCACGTGCTATACGCTGGCTGGCCGCTGGATGGAACGTCATGGGATTGGAAACACGCCATTTTCGCCCGGTGAAGCAAAAACAAAGCTGTACGCCTGGATCGAGCAGCGGTGGGAAGAAAGTGCCGTCCGTTATTTACAAAAGAAAATTGAATGAAAGGAACTCTTCAAACCTGGCCTCGACGCTTGACCTTTTTACGCAGCCAGCGCAGCGGGGCACCCATTGTATAGATCATGGTGCGCAAGCCAGCGTTCTGCCAGATGTTCTTTGCCCCGGACCACTGGACCTTCTTATCCAGGCAGATAACACTCGCTTCTACCTCCGCGTCAACTTGAAAGTGTGCGGCAAGGGCCGTGAGCGTGTGTATCCAGAATTTGTTCTCTGCTTTATGGCCACCTAAGCGCATGGCAATTTCATAGATGGGGTCATCGGCGCGTATCAACATCGATGCTTGAGCCACGGTGCAATTATCCTCCTGGTAGGCGCTAAAGGTGATCCAGCCCGCGAAGACATGGCCCTGGGGCGTCATGAGCGTGAACGACTCATCATCTGCACCGGCTGACAAAATAGACACCTCACTAGCAGGTGCAAAGTTAGTCAGCAGACATACCCACATTGCTAACCCGTACTCCTACTTTGACTACTCCCGCATGATAGAAGTGCTGCAACGCCTCTTGCACCGCATGAGCATCGCTTGTGCTTTCCCCTCTTATGCTTCTTTGTAACCAACCCCCATGAAAGGATGCGACCATGAAACAATTCACCACTATTCAAAAGCTCGATACTGGTATTCTCTATTGCTTAGAGCTTGCGTCTAGTATCAGCATTTTACTTCTTGCATTTGGCCTTATCGCGTCAATGGCTAATGTCCTCACCAAAGGTTCAGTCTTAACCGACAACCTCATAATGCAACGTATATGGGCATGGACGCAATGTATTGCCATTGATGCTAGTGTAGCAGGAACCATTATTCGGACATTCCGCTACCATGCAGAGGGTGAGCAAGTAAAGACCTGGCTGTAAGGGTTACTTTCTCTTCTTCTTTTGTTTACCGCCGCTATTGTGCTGAATATTGAGAGCGTGCAGCAGACGTTAAACCTCACGCTTGATAGCGCGTATGTGCATGTGTTCGTCCCTGTAGAAGCGTTAATTTGGATACGCTCTTTTGCCATTGTGCTGTTAATTGTGGCTCATGCTCTGCATCATGTAGCCGTTGAAAAGCTACCAGCAGAAGTAAGCCGGAGAGAAATACCGCAGCTTGTTCTATCTCCTGAACTGGTGGAAACCTTGCGCGTGTTACTCTCCAAACCTACCATAACCGAAGAAGCGAACACTGAGCAGCTTCTTTTGAGCCAGGGCGAACAGACAGCGAACACAGCCCAGGAAGCCATTGCAACAGATGAGGATGAACAAGGTACGAACAACGGTGAACGGGTCAAAGCATACCTCTTGCTTCATCCAGACGCGAAAGTGAGAGAAGTAGCAGACGCTTTAACTATCAGTGTCAGCACTGCGAACAAATGGATGAGTAGGGCAAAAGGGAAAAGCGAACAGGGCGAACAGACAGACTAATCAGGGCGAACAGGGGAGAATATTCTTCCCTGTTTTTCTTTTTGAAAGGCAGGAGTAGAATAGGACACTAGTACAGCTTGGCGTAAATAATTCCATGGTTTATGCCATTAAAGCCTTTCCTTGATAGGTCCATTTGAAAGGCTTGGCCATGGTCTGATTGTAGTAGTCGATGAAAGCCAGGACTCTGGCCTGTAAATCTTCGACCGAGGTGAAGGAGCCACGTTTGAGCAGTTTGCGCACCAGGATGCTCAACCAGATCTCAATTTGATTCAACCAAGAACTGTGCTTGGGTGTGTAATGGAACACGACAGCATGGGTCGGATCACTCAAAAACGCGGCGCGACTGGCCATCGAGGCGAGAATGCCACATTCCCCTTTCACCCCCAAATCCTCTTGGATGCCTGAGAGCTGTGCGATCCAGCGTACTAAGGATTCCGATTGATGGATGTTGAGATGATCACAGACCATATGCCAACGCACAGCCCTTTGGTCGGTGGCAATGACCGCTTGGACATGTGCCAGAAAATCTTCCTCCGTGTGCGTGGGGCCTGCATAGGGAGCCACAATCTTTCCCGTCACCACATCACGACTGAGAATGAAGGCGCGGGTGCCGTGGCGAAGGTACTCAAACTCGCGTCGCTCCACTTTTCCGGGGGCCAGCGGCAATCCTGGATGCTTGCGCGGAAGTCGCCTGGACCCCGGTCAGTTCATCCGTGCTCATCGTCCGTTCGCCCTCTTTGGCCAACGCTTCCGCCTGCCGATAGACCTGGCAGATGGCCCCAATGGTTTCTTCTTTCTGCGCATCCGCCGGAGGGGTCAACCAATAGCGGATCAGATGCGGTTTGAGATCCCCCTTTTTAACACACGAGCCGCATGCCGTGGAGAGATCTCTTTGAGGATCCCACGTCGCATCACTTCGTCGGCGATTTCGCGTCCGGTCCACTGGCTGATCGGGCGCTCTTTTGGTTGCTCGCATGCTAAGGCCACGATCTGGCACGTTTGCTCGGCGCTGATCTCCGATGGCCGCCCTGGACGTGGCACATCCGTGAGGCGTTCACTCACCGAGAGTTCAGAGAGAGGCACTGCCTGCAAGCCAATCCAGCGCATGCGCCAACTGCGCACCGTATCCACGCTGACTCCTACCTCCCTGGCAATCTCGGCGTTTCTTTTCCCCTCTGCCGCTGCCAGGATCATGCGTCCTCGTTTGGCCAGTTGTTGAGGGGTACTATGTCGCCGTACAAGCTCCTCCAGGTCTTTTCGTTCTTCCCCGCTTAACGTCAACTCTTCTGGTTTTGGCCCTTTTTGCATCGCTTCTTCTCTCTTCGTTTTCCTCCTATTCTACCACAGAACTATTTCAGCCGCAATGTACTAGAGTGGGGAAAGGTTGCCGCGCTTTATACATACCGTCTTCTGTGTCCATGCACACTTTCTTACACGTCCCATGATATTTTTGTTTCCGTTTACCACTCATGGTGTTTTGAGAATGACCAACGGCCTTTGGCTGGTCAGTCATTTGGTGGCGGAAAGAGACCGCTTGGCAAGCCAGGAAGTCGAAGGCTTTTGTCAGCACGCCTCCCACTTGCTCCTCGGGCTGGACTAGACAACGTCCTGGCCAGCGCCGCCCCACCAAGTCTTACCTCCTGGCTTTACCAGTTACTCGTTGGCTCGTTGCTCGGCCTTGCGCAGGCGGCGACTGAGAACGGCCAGCAGGTCAAGCCCGACATCGGGGTCGTTGCGGAGTAGACTGCGCAGTATAATGCGGAAGTCCCAAAACGGCATCACGAGCACGGTTACATCATCTACCGCCGTTACCGTAGCAGAGCGGGGCATATCATCCAGGAGCGCCATCTCGCCAATGACATCCCCCGCCCCTGCTGTCCCCAGTACTTCTTCTGCACCATCAGGGCTGTTTGCCCGCGTAATGCGCACTGTCCCTTTGGTGAGAATAAACAGCCCGAACCCTTTTTCGCCTTGAGTGATCAGTACCGAGCCTGGGCTATAGTTGCCCTCCCGACAACATGTTGCCACTTCCTTTAACTCCTTCTTACGGAGGCCGGAAAAGAGATCGACACGCGCTAAGGCATCCTCGTACATGGTCTGGAACCTCCTTGTTCGTTGAGTACTATGAGAGAGATCAGTAAGGTAGGGTCTACTGGATTTATTTTATCACAGAGGTGTCATTTGTCAGGATATTCACGCGGTCTGCCAAATCATATACCACGGTGCCAAGCGCCTTCAGCGGACTAGCTTTGCCACCAAATTATCTGACAACCAACCATACCCATGTGTATCAACGCTCAAATGCTGCGCCAACACTGCAATCGTGCCTTCAGATGCGAAGCGCCATTTGTGCGGGAAAATCAGGTATCATGTTTATGATGAAGTTGCTTGCTCTTCCATACGCATTCGGTGCCAGAAGCCGTAGAACTCATCGACAAATTCAAGAATATGCGCCTACCTCAAGAGTACTATCAAACAGGATAAATGGCAAGGGTTTTAGATTAGCAAAATGCATAAAGAGTGTTAAATGGCTACCGATTTCGATTAGCACTTTCTTACTCTTCCCATGATATTTTCTCACGCTGTTCTTACCAACAAGCAGGTAGCATAAACCACTATGTCACGACCACCAGAAACACCACGATCGAAAGAGCAGGAGCCACAACCCTACTATTTAGCATCCCGTTTCCCGACCAAACGAGCCGCAGAGCAACCCTATGTTTCGGCAGAAGCAACCATCCATGAAATGGATTGTGATCTATCAGCCTACCGCTTTATGCGCCAGTGGCATGAGTCAAACACCAACCCCTGGTACGTCCTGGTCATTGGTGTGAAACCAGAACCGGCTGTGGAAGAGCGGATAAAAACGGTATTAAGCCAGGGTGAATTGGCAAGCGTTCCTCAAGAAGCGGTAGAGCGTCTCTATGCCCGCCGACTTGAGGAAATCCAAAAAGGCCCCTGGGTAGAGCATCACTACACGCCCTACATGCCGCATGCAGAGCGTATCAACTGGGTGACGAGACGCTTTAGAGAGCTAACGGGCAATGTCAATGTGCTGCTTGCGGAAGTGTCACGAACACCCATCTTTTTACCCGCGTTCCCGCCAGACATAGCCGCCTTGCCATATATCAGCAGATACGCAGCAACAAAGGTACTTGCCCCTGATCTGTTAGATGAGGACGGTAAGCCTATTATCTTAGGGTATACAATCTTATCGCGGCAAGGGCTAAAGAACACGTTGACACGCCCTGAAAATATAGGGCATTGGGTTGTGAATGACCAAATTGTACGCTTCAACAACCACCTACCCATAGTTGACGAGGGCGACTTTCTTTACGCCATAGAACGTCTTTCCCCAACGTACCTTGACGGAACGCTCAATCCGTTTTTTGCTACAAAGCGCAGCTTCTACTTGAAGCAACATTATGCCCAAAGCCCCGCAGTACTGCAAAACCATTTAGTCTCCCTTGACGCTGACTTTACCATACCCCCTCGAACGTATGCGAAAAAAGGGGAAGACGCGGAAGAGGGGGAGACAGGTACAGGCTACGGGTTTATTCCGCGTGGATGCTCCACCAACAGCCTTAAATATCGCATTGCTACCGAAGAGGTTGACGGATTTTTCTTCTATCTTCTGAAATAAAAACTTCAGACAGCAGATGGGTTTGAGGACTAACACGAACGGGAGCAGAAGGAAAAAGAGGAACGGGCAAACGCACTTGGCACAATTGATATGCAGATTGTAGCGTGTGACAGGGCTATGAAGAAACTCACCAAGCGGCTTGTCCAACTGAGTACCATTGATGAAGAAGAGGAAGAAGACCTCACAGACGAGCAACGCGCAGAGAAAGAGAAACAAGAAAAGGAGCTTGTCAAAGCAATACGGGATGAGTACAACAGGTTCAGTAGCGAACATGAGGCACTTACCAGAAGACGGGAAGTACTTTTACAACAAACCTCACAAAGCCAAAAAAGGCGAACGTACAAGGAACTCATTTTGAAGGTTCTCACCTATTGGCCTGATGCACAGGTATACCCGCCAGAGGCATTGATACCGCCCGAAGAGTTACCCATGATTGTTGATACATTCGTCACGCAGGTAGGGCTTGATACGCTTTCCCCCCATTTTTACAAAATGGTTATCGTTTGGCGCGACCCCGCATGGGGAGAAGATTCCCTCATCTGTTTTAGAAGCGGCAATCCTGCAATTCAATGGTCAGACGAAGAAGATGCCATCTTACGAGCGCACTACCCAACCACTACACGGGATGAAATCATGAGGCTTCTGCCAATGAGAAGCTACGCTTCCATTCAAAGCAGGGCATCATTTTACACCATACGGAAAATGCGAACCCACAATACAGAACACTTACCTTATGGGCTTAGTTTGCAAGATTATACCGTCATGCAAGAGATAGGCATGAGCGTGGAAGCGTTACAAAGCGGGCAAGGTGTTGTCAATTTGGCAGGTGCAAGTTTGGTAAGTCTATCTGCATAGAGCACCATCACCCCCGTGGAGAGTGGCATGCCGCCGGGAACAAGGCGCAATAGCGCGACCTCGCCGGGGGCGATGCCGGTCAGGGGAGCATGGAAACGGCTCCCCTTCGGCCAGAACTGCGGGAAGTTCTCTTTCCAGGTTCTGATTACTTCGGTTGGACTCACCTCTATA
>VBHV01000257.1 GCA_005881995.1 Chloroflexota bacterium
CAAGGATAATATTGAGTTGCCCGGTCATATGGTGATGATCCCTTTTTAGAGGAAGGCAGGATACGGAGATTGGTGTTTCTCCGTCTCGCGTCCGACTACTGTAAATAACGTTGCCCATGGTTCAACTATCGCGTTGTAGTGGGATGTATTATAGCGGTTATGGGGGGGTATCGCAAGAGCAACACCTACAAAAATATTTGGACGCGCTGACCCGTGTAACATCCATACATTATGCTATACTAATGAACAATGAGACAAGAGAGCTACCTGCGTTGACGACCGGGTATTTTCCTGATACCATGTCATTGTGTTTCATTATGTATCATTTTATTTAGACCGAGCGCGAAGCCGAACATGTTGCGCAGGGAAGCTTTCTATGTTACACTAGGAAGTGCAATTAGGTTATTTGTTCTAGAGGAGGGTTCCAATGGCACGCGGTAGTAGCTATGGAGAGCAACAGCCGCTTCCCCCGATTTCAGTTACCCCTCAAACCTCTATTCCCAGGCGGGCTACGCGCATTCTTCCAGAGGTGCATGTAGAGGAGGAAGATGAAGAGGAAACGTTTTTCGATACTGAACCTGTTGGAAGGTTTGCATTGAGGCCAGCGCCAAAAACGGTGGCGTTATCTCCGGCGTCTCTGTATCCCGGTTACACTCCGTTGGCGCGGCATCGTTCGTGGCTTGCGGGGCTGGTGTTGTGTATGGTGTGTGTAGTGGTGGGTTTGACGGTTATTATCTCCGCGGGCATCTTCCAGAGAACGCCCGATCCGCATGTGGTGAATTATGCGGGCCAGACGTTTTCTATTCAGGTGGGTGGGTCGTACACCGCATTAAATACGTGGCAGAACAGCACCGGGCCAATAGCGTCACAGACACCCATTCCCACACAAACTGGCCCGTATTCGGTGCTGGGCAAACCGACGATCACGGCGGATTTTATTAACAAGGTACTTGCCAGTTATAATTCGCCAGCCGCGGGCCTGGGGAAGGCTATGTATGACCTGGGCGTCAAATATGGTATTGATCCGGTTTATGCGCTGGCCTTTTTTATGCATGAGAGCCAGTTCGGAACTACCGGAGAGGCACGAACGACGCTTTCACTTGGTAATTTACGCTGCATCTCCTCGCGGCCCTGTATCGACCAGAATCGTGGAGGATACGCGCAGATGTATAACTGGGTAGATGGATTCGAACAGTGGTACAAGCTCATCCGCAATTTGTACGTGGCGCAATGGGGACGTGTGACCATCGAACAGATCATCCCCAAATATGCTCCAAGCAGCGATAACAATAACGAGGCTGGATATATCGCCGCCTTGAAGCATACTATCGATACCTGGCATGCAGGAATTATCAGACCGTGAGTAAACCCTGCTCGTGAGCCTTGCTCAATGCCTCAGTACGGCCAGAGACATTGAGTTTTTGATAGATATTGGCCAGATGGAAATTGACGGTACGCTCACTGACAAAGAGGCGTGCCGCTATTTCTTTATTACGCAGTCCGCGCGCGAGCAGCCGCAGCACCTCAAGTTCGCGCGCGGTCAGACTTTCAAGCATGCTGCCAGCGCGCCCCTGTTTGCCGAAACGCGAGATGAGGCGGCCCGCGATCTGCGGCTGCACCAGTACTTCTCCACGAGCAACCATCCTCACCGCCTGCGCGAGTTCGTCCGGGGCGATGTCTTTGAGGACGTAGCCGCCCGCACCAGCTCGCAGCGTTTCATAGAGATATTCTTCGCGATCGAGGGTGGAGAGTAGCAGCACGTGCGTCTCTGGATTCAATAGTTTAATCTGGCGCAGCGCCTCTAAACTCTGATTGTTGGGCAATTGCGCATCCATAATGACGACCTGCGGTCCCAGTTCCGCCGTCTCACTGACAGCCTGTACGCCATCGATGGCCTCGCCAACGACGAGAAGGTCGGGCTGGCTTTCCAGAAAGCGGCGCAGACCGGCCCGCGTGACGGCGTGGTTGTCTACGATCAGGACGCGTATGCTGTTTGCCGTTACCAGTTCGGTCTTTGATGGAGCAGGCGTAGAGGTGGTGTGTGAGAGATTGGGCGCGATAAACCGCGCCCCTACATCGTGAGTGTGGTGAATGTAGGGGATGTTGACGCGCACCTGGGTTCCCTGTTCGATGCTGGTTATGATTTCAAGGGAGCCGCCGAGATGTTCGATGTGATGGCGCAGGGCGGCAAAAGGGGCATCGACCGAGTTTAAAGCAGAGATGCTCTGTGTTGGAGTGAATGGGGGAGCGGGAACGGTTTGCCCGTCGCCGTTGAAGATGTCCCAGGCTGCCTGTTCCGAGGGTACCCCATCATCTTCGATACTCATCTGGATATCGTCGCGTCCATAGTGCAGGACGAAGCGCAGCTTGCGCACTCCTGTATGCTGCTGAACTTGAGAGAGGGCATCTCGCGCAATGCGATAGAGCAGCCGCTCGACCTCGTTGGAGATGGGCCGTTCCTCACCGGAGAAGACGACGCGGCTGGAAAACTGCATGGTTTCGGCGGTTTCGTCAACGGCGCGTGTGAGGGCTTCAGCCAGTGGCACGCCCGGAAGAGGCTCCAGAGCTAACTCATCGCTGGCGGAGCGAACATCGTAGAGCATCTCGCGCGTCAATTGCTCCAATGTTGTTAGCTCATTACGTATGGTGGTTATATCTGCAACGGTGATGGATGTGGATGTACATTCAGCAGCATCCTCTCGCACAAGGCCCTGCAGCGCTTTGAGGTGAGCCATCATGGCGCTGAGTGTTTGTATGAGGTGGGTGTGATCGGTTTGTGTTGATGCCGGTGTATGTATATTTTGCATGGGATTGCTCCATGAGAGTGTGTATATTCGATGTATTCTATTATGTCACACAGCAGCTTACTGTGGCAACAGAAGCAAATATTGCCAATAGAGAACAAATGAACTATACTTTCTATGGCCGAGTTACTTCTTTAACAAGATGGAACAAAATGGTTTCCAACGAATGGCGATTGATGTGAACCTCGGTGAACATTAATGGACACCGATAAACAACCGTAAACAATTTGTTTACAGTTGTAAGAGCAAAGTCAGCAACCTACCCTCTTTAATAACGAGGAAACAGGAAAGTAGCAGAGTAAAGGGATGAGAGATAAGCCTC
>VBHV01000258.1 GCA_005881995.1 Chloroflexota bacterium
CGGGGCAGATCGAGCGGGTCAATGGTGCGCTGCTCCAGCAGTTACTCGACACCGGCTATACTCCCGTCATCGCGCCGCTGGCCTTGAGCCATGAAGGGGAGCGCTTGAATGTCGATGGAGACCGTGCTGCAGCCGCCGTCGCCGCGGCACTTCATGCTGATGCGCTGGTCATCATGACCAACGTTCCCGGCCTGCTTGCCAATGCTGACGATTATACGACGCTCATTCGCACCATAGCGGCTGATCAACTCCCCAATTATATGGGATGTGCCCAGGGACGCATGCGCAAGAAACTGCTGGGAGCGCAGGAGGCTCTGCAAGGAGGCGTGTCAAAAGTTTGTATTGGAAGCGGCTCGCTGCTGGATGTACTCAATGGAGCAGGAACGACCATTGCAAGGGAACATGAGCAAGAGATGCCAGCACTCGTCCATGACATCCCAGGAGAAAGGAACCATCGATGATTACAACCATTGACCTCGAAAATACCTACACGAGCGGTGTGTACAGTAAGCGTCCTGTCGTGATGGTGCGTGGAAGTGGCGCTACATTATGGGATGACGAGGGGCGCGCATATATCGACTGCGCTGCAGGTCACGGCGTGGCAAATATCGGGCATGGACGGCCAGAGATTGCCGCGGCCATCGCAGCTCAGGCGCAGCGCCTCATCACCTGCCCCGAAATCGTCTACAACGACGTGCGCGCCCGCCTTCTTGAGCGTCTCGCGCATCTCACGCCAGAAGGGCTCGACCATATCTTTCTCTGCAACAGCGGCACCGAGGCCGTTGAGGGCGCGCTCAAATTTGCGCGTCTCGCCACCGGGCATACCGGCATCGTCGGCACACTGCGTGGGTTTCATGGACGCACGATGGGCGCGCTTTCCGCGACGTGGGAGCCGCACTATCGCGAACCATTCGCCCCGCTTGTGCCTGCTGTCAGCCACATCCGTTTCAACGACCTTGCAGCAGCAGAGGCGGCAATCAGC
>VBHV01000259.1:0-7130 GCA_005881995.1 Chloroflexota bacterium
GATTTCATGCCACAGATGCCCCTTCCCACTCTTGACGCTCGACAAAAGTCGATACCGGAGACGCCGCCCATCGCTTCGCCTGCACAAGCGACGCCCAAAACAGAGCCACTACAACCTGAAAGGGTTTCCCGCCCAAGGCCACCTCACATGCCGTCGCCAGACCTGTGGATGCAGCAAAAACAACGCCTGGCCGAGCAGCGCACTAAACAGGAACCAGCTATTCCCACGCAGCCCCTTACCAGTTCAGCAGGCGAAAATCGCCGTCAGGAATCAGCTATTCCCACGCAGCCCCTTACCATTTCAGCAGGCGAAAATCGCCGGCAAGAATTCGTTGGTTTCAATTCGACCGCCTCATCTTCGCAAAGGCTGTCGTGGCACGATATGCCGACAAGGCACCTCGACCACGGAATAACCAACGATGCAAACGGCCAGGGCAATGGTACATACAAACAGGTCGACCACCAGGAGCTAGCGCTCTTCAGTCCTGAAAGCTTCGCGTATACCAGCAAAGCCGCCGAACACTGGCGCAAAAGCTGGCGAGATCGACAATACGCCGAGGCCGGACCAGCTGAGGCTGTATCTAAAGGGCAGGCATCTGTCCCCTCGCCGCTGATGGCCATGCAAAACAGTTTTGGTCGCATGCGCGCCATCATCAACAAACAAAAGCAGGATACGAGCAGTTCCAACCTTGGTTTCTGGGTGACGCTTTTCCTCATGATCTGCCTCATCGGCGGCCTGGGGACGTATATCGTCTCGACCTACCTGCCCAACGCCTCTTTCGGAGCCGCGCATATCGCACCACCTGGAGCATCACAACAGGCATCCTTAGCGCTAGAGGGAACATCCTCGACAACATTTATGATTGGTCAGGCTTTGCATGTGCACGGGGAACACTTCGGCGCGAACGATCCTATTCGCATCTTGCTTGATACCACCACGCCCATACTTTCAGTACAGGCAAATGACCAGGGCGCCTTTGACACAACTCTGTCCATAAGCAACAATTGGCCTGTCGGGACTCGCATTATCCAGGCAATCGATGATCGCGCCAATATGAGCGCCTACCTGGATATCCAGGTCAACCCGGCTGCTTCTCCTGTCACCAGTAGTCCAAACCTCAGCGTCACACTCAATGGAAAGGCTATCCAGTCCTTGCCATTTTCCTATCAAATAGGTCAGTCCGCTCCGGAAGCGCAACGTATTACGATTACCAACACGAGTGGCAAGCCCTTGTATTGGTCAGCCGCGGCAAGCACGGATCACAATTTGAACTGGCTGACCATCGCGGACAACGATATCGAGGGTCAGCTGGATATCTCCCAACCGCATTCCATCGGCATTGGCGTCAACGTTACGGGCCTTGGTAGTTCTCCCGCGAATAAGCCTTACAGGGGGCAAATCACCTTCACCATCAATTCAAACGAAGAGTTGACACTGCCTGTACAATTGACCATAATAGATGCTATACCCGAGATGATTTTCAGTCCTGAGCCGATCCTGGCTGTAGCAAATCCAGATGGCACCTGCCAATCTGGAGTAACATTGACACTGATCAACTTAGGCACGGCTGTTATCCATTGGAGCGTGAATCCCGATCCGAAGGACAATATCCAGTTCATCGATGACAGGGGCAATGTGAAGGAAACAGGCGACCTGGAGTCTTCTGGTACGAATGGCGATACCGTAATACTAACCTTGCGTTGCTTTGCTATCCAAAAAGGGCAGCGATATGCCGTACAGATCTTTGCTAATTCATTGCAGTGGGATGAAACGGTGATCGTTCAGTAAGAGCAGAAGTAGCGCAACTTCTTACAGCAATATTTAGCACAACCCGGGAGGATCAACCTGACCTATGAGCCCTCAGTTCTTGACACTTTTTAGCGCGGTTTTTATCCTCCTTGGTGCGTATAACCTGTTCACCGGGTTGAAACGCATGCGCGAGGCCAGGATACGCGAGATACCTTTTACCTGGTACAAGCAGATCAACCTGTTGACCGGCACTGAATATATCTTGCTGGCCCTGGTCTTTATACTCAGCACCGCCTACCGTGACAACACGCTCCCCCCCGGCTTGAAGAACATTGTGCTCCCGCTGTATTTAGTATTTTTGCTGGCGGCGGCTGTTCTGGCGGGCCTTGTCATCCGCCAGGGTATTCTGAATACACGTATGCTGCGCGCTCAGGCAAAATCAGGCGGTAGTACGCAAACTGCAAACCGCAATGGAGCAAGCCCGGTCAGGGAGGTGGAGGCTGACCGTGCCGAGGATGATACTCAACGAGTGGTATACGTTGAACGCAGGCGGGAACGCCGCCGCAATGCAGCTGCTGCGCGCCGCAGACGCGCGGGGAAAGCGTAACCAGGATACTGCTTAAACTTTATTTGTAACCTCTTCAATATACTTGTTCTGCTTGCGTAGTACCCTGTTTTGCCCTACGATAAATGTGGTCTTTTTCTTTATAGTGAAAGAGGTGTCTCATGCCACATTCGCTGCGTCTCGGCAAAATTGCCGGAATTGACATTTACATAAATTTCAGCTGGCTCATCATCCTGGTGTTTCTCACAGTATCACTCGCTACGGGCTGGTTTTCCCAACTCTACCCTCACTGGTCGCCCCCCACCTATTGGATCGTCAGTTTCATCGCGGCACTTCTCTTGTTCGTCTCGGTTCTCTTGCATGAACTCGCTCACTCTCTCGTGGCGCGCGCGCGAGGTTTGCCCGTGAAGAGTATCGTCTTGTTCATTTTTGGAGGAGTTTCTAACATTGAACAGGAGCCGGGAAGTCCAGGTGTAGAGTTCCAGATGGCATTTGTCGGCCCGCTCGTCAGCCTAACATCCTGCTGGGTATCTTCAATCTGATTCCTGGTTTCCCACTTGATGGAGGACGGGTGCTGCGCTCGATCGTCTGGAAGATTAATGGTAGCCTGCGTACAGCGACGCGAGTAGCCTCTGTGGTGGGCCAGATTATCGCCTACCTCTTCATTCTCTGGGGCATATTCCAGTTCTTCGGTGGCGACATACTGGACGGTATCTGGATAGGCTTTGTCGGCTGGTTCCTTTTGAGTGCGGCGCAATCGGCCAACTCCCAGGCCATGTTACAGTCTATGTTCCAGGGAGTCACCGTAGGCCAGGTAATGAATCCCGCACCTGTTACAGTCCCTGCCAACATCTCCCTGCAGAGGCTCGTTGATGATTACTTTTTGCCCCAGGCACTGCGCACTGCTTTAGTCGTGCAGGGTGATTACCTGGCAGGCCTGATAACGCTTAGCGATATTCGCCATGTGCCACGCGAACAATGGAGCCAGGTTCCCGTTGGTCAAGTAATGATCCCCCTGGAGCGACTGCACGTCGTCTCGCCGCAACAAAACTTGAATGATGTGCTGCCCTTAATGGCTGGCCGGGATGTCAACCAGTTGCCAGTAGTGCAAGATGGCCGTCCCGTAGGCATTCTGAGCCGGGATGCGATCGTACGCTACCTGGAGGTACGGCGCAGCCTTGGCCTGGATGAAGCCGAAAGTAGGAAATCACAGGAAAAGGAACGATTGGTTGCCTGATTGACAGGGCGACGAATGATGGCCAGAGCTACCAGGGCGACCGCGAGGGTCGCCCGTACAATACCAAGTTGCCTCTTTTACATGTAAACGTGTATTGTACGGGCGACCCTCGCGGTCGCCCTGGTACATCCGATGGCTACCCATAGTCTTGCTTTTGCCATCTACTTCTCGCCAGGCTGCCTGGACGCACTGCTTCAGCAGTAAGATATTCGTCAGGGGGCCTACACCGCCGGGGGTTGGAGTTATCAGGCTGGCGACCTCTTTCACCCGGGCAAAATCGACATCTCCGACGATGCCGCCACCCGGCGTTTCGTTGATGCCAACGTCGATCACCGCCGCGCCGGGACGCACCATATCGGCGGTGATCATGTTGGCGTGCCCGGCAGCCGCGACCAGCACATCGGCCAGGCGCGTGAAGTAGGCTAGATTCTCGGTGCGTGAATGACACACCGTGACCGTGGCATTTTTTTGCAGGAGCATCATGGCCAGGGGCTTACCCACCACATTACTGCGTGAAATTATAACCACCCGCTTTCCGGCAAGTGGTGTTTTCGTGCGTTCGAGTATTTCCATGACGGCGGCAGCGGTTGCCGGGAGAAAACTGGGCAGGCCGAGGAAGAGATTCCCAGCGCTGCTGGGGCTGATGCCATCGATATCTTTGCTGGCAGCTACGGTATCGGCAACCATTTTTTGCGTGAGATGACCCGGTAAGGGCATCTGCACGATGATGCCCTGCGTCTCTTGATCTTGATTCAAGTGCAGCAATAGCGCCCGCAGCTCGTCGGGCGTGGTACGCGCCGCCAACTGCTCTATCCTGGCGGCCAGCCCCACCTCTTCGGCAACCCGTAAGATGGCTTTGCTATACACGCCCGATGCCGCGTCGCCTCCTACACGTACCACAGCCAGGCCCGGCGCTCTGCCCTGCATCTGCTTATATTTTTCAATATCAGCCCGCAATTCCGCCTTAATCTGTGCGCCCATAGCACGCCCATCCACAATCTGTGCCGTCACGCTCTCCTCCACGCTATCGCCGTCAACACTTGCTGATTGCCTTTCCGAACAAGTTGCAGCGCATTCTTCAGCTGAGCTCCCAGTTCATTTACCAGTTTCGCATTTTTCATTGCTTGTAAATTGATATTCACCATAGATGACGCGCCCTCGGCGGCACTTGTAGCCAGTGCTGTAGCCGTTGCGATATCACTCAATACGTTGGCATTCCCAATTTCCGCGATGCGCACACAATACTGCGTGAGCTTTGCCGCACATTGCACCATCTCCAACGGCACTAATGCTGCCTCTACCAGTTGTTTTTGAATTGCAGCGGTACGGGCTGCCCGCTCCTCATCCGTTTCACGCGGCATTTTGTAACTGGCGGAAAGTCGTCCATACGCCGCTATGTCTTCCTCCAATAACTGCTGAAAACGCGCGCGCAGTTGTTCCGTTTGTTCCAGGATGTCTTCAACTTCCGCCTGCGCCTGCTCATAACCCGCTTTGCCCAATGTCAGCCGACAGACCATGCTGGCCAGGGCCGCGCCCATGGCACCGCTCAAAGCGGACGCGGAGCCCCCGCCTGGAGTTGGCTGCGCGGAAGCCAGGTCATCGAGGTAGTGTTGTAACGTTTGCTCTAAATACATTTGGTTTTTTCCCGTGCAAGGACACAATGAAGCGTACCTGGTGGACACGCTTCTTGTGTCAATTTCATCTGTACCTCCTTGCATTCTAGCACAATGTAGCTCTCCAAGGAAAAGCACTCAGAAATCTTATATTCCCGCCCAGTGAAGCCAGAGGGGATGCGCTAGCCAGAGCGCACCGAGCAATAGGAGCACCACCCCGATGATTGGGCTGAGACGCTTGCCGCCTGGCACGGCCTTTTCGATCACCATAGCGCCGGTGAGCGCGGTCATCCCCGCCAGATTGCCCACTCCGACCCCGAACATGACGAGCATCAAGGCCCAACAACAGCCCAGGCAGTAACTACCATGCTGTAAACCCAGGCGCCATGCCGCACCTACACCCTTGCGGTAGTGGCGCATGAAGAAACCCAGTGGCGTGCGGCACATGTCCAGGCAGCGCCCCTTAAGGGGGCTGAACTGAAACAGACCGGCGATGAAGAATGTCACCGCGCCAATAAGCCAGGAATGAACTGCCAGCCACGGCCACAGAGCCACCAGGAGATGCACCAGCGTGTCTCCGAGAAAGGCACCTGCCGCAAAGGCCGTCCAGATGGAAGCATGTGCAGTTCAACATCCTTTCAGCTGTACGTTCTCAGCCATTATGATAACGATAGAGGAGAGTATTTTTCGCGGATGAGTCTTAACATTTCCGAGAGCATTATATCACTCATTTATGTTCAAGGGCGCTTTTGAGTCTGGAAATGTTCTCCTCTTCTCCAATCAAGTAAGCAGGAGTTGAGCCACAGTACTACAAACGCGCCGGGCAATAGCCTGCCCATTGCCTAAGGTGGGTTGCCCATGAGTATAGACAGCGATGATATAGGTTTCTTGTTCATTCATCACGATGCCAGATGAATTCATCGCCCATAGATTGTCAGGACCTGACAACCAACCATCTTTCATGGCGACTGTTGCTCCTCCCGGAGCGGTGTCTCCTACACCTACCTGTTGATCGGATTCGATATGTTCCATCCAGTAGAAAGCCAGTTGGCGATGGTAAGCCGTCAGAATCGTGCCTTCATAAAGATCGGTCAGCAGCTTCACCATTGCCTGTGGTGTGACCACACTGTAGCCCCAGGCATCAGGATCGGGTTGCAGGTCGGGAACATGGATACTTTGAAGGTAGCGTGCGACTCCTTGCGCACCACCAATTTCGCTATAGTAGAGGATCGAGGCTGAATCATTATTCGAGTTTTCAATCATGGTGGTCAGTAGTACCATCTCACGAGCTGTCGGCTCACGGCCCTGGCGCTCGATCATGTCGAAAAAGGTCAGCATAATCGGCACTTTCATCGAGCTGCCCATAATGAACTGGGCCGTGGCATTATAGGTGTAGTATCGCTGGTGCGTCACGTCGTAGACCACAGCGTTCACATTGGGGTCCAGGCTGGCAAGATAGGTTGCGAGGTCGGATGAAAGAGCGTCTATTGCAGCTCGTCCAGGCACGTCGCCAGGGGAGCTAAAGGTCGCGGCAGCCGCTGAAACCCAGCCAGAAACCAGCTGTTTGGGAACACTCCATTGGACATGATACCAGAGCATTCCCATCTTCCAGGTCGTCTCACCAAGCAAGGTGAGCGGGAAATTCTCTTCCATATGTGCTACAGCAAGGCCCGTTCCTGCTGTATCGAGTAGTGCCGTATCACTCTGCGTCCAGATCGTTTGCTGCGCCTGGACCGATACAGCAGGCGGCCCAATGGTGCGCAGGTAGGCGACACCGGTCTCAAGCCGCTCAATGAGGGGCTGCCCTGCTGCATCCACACTGTCCTGGTCAAGAATCACCGCGTCGCGCCAGAACCCCTGTACCAGCATGTGGTGAACATGACCATCTTTCGAAAGAGAAAAGGCAAGCGCCTCGGTCAGTGGAGAGCCGAAATCCATCTGCCACCCATCCGGTGAGATATCTGTG
>VBHV01000259.1:7157-10273 GCA_005881995.1 Chloroflexota bacterium
TAATGCAGGAGCAGTAGCCTTGCGAAGGTCAGCATACGTGAAAGAACTGCCATCGCCACCCACAGGAACCTCGCTCCCAACGGTCAACAGTGTTTGCAGCAACGGCAGGCGAACTGTTCCCGTGGCGGCATCCTTGACTCCGAATGCCAGAAGTGAAGCCAGAGGATCGCTGGCTCCTTTGAGGTGTTCCGACTGAGGAGAGAGCAAGAGCAATGCACCAAACTGAAAGAACTGCACCCACCCCTGATGAGTGGAGAAGGCTACGGTTACGGCCTTCCCCAGATTGGAAGCAGCCTGGTGGCTGGAATAGTAATCTGCAAAGAGCGGAGAGATAGCAATATCTTGTGTGCTGTTACCAGACGATGAGAAGTCAAAGGTCGGCGCGGTTGTTTTGCTATCGTTATTCCACCGGGCCGCGCCATTGAGAACAAGAGTCTGACTCGCGGCAGATGGAGCTGACAGGTGAGGGAGTCGGCTGACAAAGGTAAAGCTTGCGTACACGAGAGCCGCAATTATGCTCATCGCCAAAAAGAGCAGCGCGAGGTTTTTGCGAAGAAAAAGGAACCGAGGTCGTGTGATTGCCGGGGGATGACTTGTTTCTGCTGATTCCTGCATCCTGTAGACACTCCTTTATCTCTAGTTGCCAAATTGATGAACCTGCTTTCCAATATAGCAAAAAGCCTATGGAGAATAAGTGATGATTCGGTTGCAATTGGGTTAAGAAGGTATATTTTTGCGAATGAAGGGGACATCCGATGAATAATTGGGGTTCAGGCCAACCACCTGGCCTGAATAGCTAAAAACGGTGAACGCGGCATCCCTCTTGCATATGGAAGATAACAACGATAGAATAATTGCATACCATAAAGCATTTGATAGGAAACAGGGTATGCCAACGTCAATTATCCCAACCATTCACTTAGCGCGGGTTTATGAAATACTTATTGCTGCGTATGGTGAACCTAAGAACGAACCTGACAATGATCCACTCGGCGGTCTGGTCGGCACCATTCTTTCCCAGCACACCTCAGACATCAACTCAGAACGAGCTTATCAACAGCTTGTCGCTACTTTTCCTACCTGGGAAGAGGTGCGCGATGCACCAACTCACGCTGTGGCAACCGCGATTCGCTCAGGGGGGCTGGCTAATATTAAAGCACCGCGTATTCAAGATGCATTGCTTACGTTGACCGAACAACAGCAAGCGCAGGGTGGAACAAAGTCCCTTGCTCAATACCTTTACGATGAATTGATGAAGCGGACTTCAGAAGAAGCATGGTCATATCTGCGTAGTATTCCCGGCGTAGGACCAAAAACCGCAGCATGTGTTCTCATGTTTAATCTCAATCGACCTATAATACCAATTGATACACACGTGTTAAGAGTTTCACACAGGCTTGGACTCATAGGGCCAAAGGTGAATGCAGATCAGGCTCATACTCTCCTGGCGAAAGTTACACCATCTGAATGGGTCTATCCGCTGCATGTCAATCTTATCCGGCATGGACGGCAAATCTGCCATGCGCAACGGCCTGCATGCAATGCCTGCCCTCTTTACAGTGAATGTGCCTATGTGGGAAGTGTGAACCCTCAAGAAACTGCTATCTCAGGTATATAGCGGAATTTATTGTTGAAAAGATAGAGAGGATTTTCTCATGGCAGACCTGAATAACCCAAAGGTACAGAAAATACTTCACTCAAAGGAGTTTGCGCACCTTGCGACCATTGGACCGGATGGAGCCCCACAGTCTTCTCCCATGTGGTTTTTGTGGGATGGAGAATATATCAAATTCACCACCACTCCCAGCCGAAGGAAGTATCAGAATATTCAGCGGGACCCGCGTGTAGCCGTTTCTATCACCGACGTGGATGATCCCTATATCGCCGCGGAGTTTCGCGGTGTTGTGGAGCGTATCGAAGAGGATCCGACAGGTGCCTTCTACAATACCCTGGCGAAACACTATGGTGCGCCCTGGGGCTACCGTGGCGATCAGCGGGTGATCTTATCTATGAAAATTCAGCATGTTACCGGTCAGAACCTATAGGAGAACCGAGCAGTGATCGATTTACGCAGTGATACCGTTACTTTACCGACACCTGCTATGCGCGAAGCTATGTACCGCGCCGACGGCACGATGGGCAACGCGTCGGCAATCATGGCGCATGCCGGGCGTGGCGAAGCCATCATCGTAGGGGATCAATCACATATCTACCGCTACGAGGTCGGCGGCGCATCAACGCTGGGCGGCTCACCCATGATCGTCATACCCAATGAACCCGACGGCATGCTCAATCCTCACCTCATCACCATCAACATGTCAGATGGCAGCGACGAACATTCCGCGCCAACCGTACTGCTGTGCATCGAAAATACCCACAATCGTTGCGGCGGCACGGTATTGAACCGGGAACAGGTGGAGACGCTCACTTCGCTGGCGCACTCGCACAACATGCACGTACACCTGGATGGCGCACGCATATTTAACGCCGCCATCGCGCTCAACATGCCTGTCAGCGAACTGGTGCGCAGCGTGGATTCGGTGATGTTCTGCCTCTCCAAAGGACTCAGCGCGCCCGTAGGATCGATGCTGGTTGGCAGCCGCGCCTTCATCAAACGGGCGCACCGCGTCCGCAAAGCGCTGGGCGGAGGTATGCGCCAGGCGGGCATTCTGGCCGCGGCAGGCATCATCGCGCTGGAGCAAATGGTAGATCGCATGGCCGAGGATCACGAAAACAGCAAGCTGCTCGCCCACGGACTGGCAGATTATCCCCAGATCGACGTTGATGTTGAGCGCGTGGTCACCAATATGGTGATGTTCTCGGTACGCAGCGCGCAGCAGGAGCCGTTAAGCGAAGTAGAAACCACGCAATTTCTGGCGAAAGCCCAGGAACATGGGGTACTCATGGGCCATATCGGCGAGGGGAAGATACGGGCTGTTACGCATTATGGAGTGGACGCCGAAGATATCAAAACAGCGCTCGCCGCTATACGTCGGACGCTGATAGACTTACAGGTATGATTCCTACCTGAAGCTGTCATGACTTTCGACATAGTAGCCTGGATTCAAAAAATATGACTTTCTACAGATGCGGTCAGGGGCAACCGTAGCGTACAA
>VBHV01000260.1:0-2256 GCA_005881995.1 Chloroflexota bacterium
CATGAGCAGCACCTGGCGAACCAGGCAACCGGGGATGTGCAACAATTACATCATGATTATCACGAGGATGCCATTGTCGAGGATAGTATGTACCCGCATCCGATCGCTGGTCGACCGGCTATCCTGGCCCGTAAGAGCGCGGGGTTTGCTGCTATGCCTGATATGCGCATCACGGTCACCAATCGTATCGCCCGTGGCGAGCAGTTAACGGTCGAGTGGGTTGCCAGCGGCACGCATGTCCATGATTATCCCGGCCTGCCCGCGACTGGACGTGCGTTCTCTATTCCTGGTGTCACGGTGGTGGTCCGCCGCGATGGCAAGATCGTGCGCGAATCGCTCTACTATGATATGGCAGAGGTGCATCGGCAACTTGGTACGAAATGGTGAGATGCCTTGGAAGCATATGAGCGGTAAGCTCCGGGTCTTTTGAATAATAGATAAGGAAAGTATCCCTATGACCAATGCTTCTGCTCAGCTTGCTTTAGAGGACGATCTGAACGATATAGAGGCCCTCCAGGTGCCGACCAAAGCGGTCAATGCAGGGTTTCAAATGCTCTTGTCTCTGGCGAACCTCGTCATCTGGCTGAGCATTTTGCCGATCAGCCAGATCCTCTTGCCTACGCAGATTGCCGCTCTGGGTGCTGCCAATAAGTTCACGAACCTGACCATTGCTACAGTTGTTGGTGTCCTTGCTGCGGTTATCACCAATCCCATTGCCGGTGCACTCAGCGATCGTACTACGTCGCGCCTGGGTCGGCGACGACCCTGGTTTCTCGTCGGATCCATGCTCTCGGCAGTGACCCTTGCGCTGATGGCCAACGCCACCAGCTTTGTCGCGCTGGTGATCTGGTGGGCGATCTTTCATATTGCGGCCAACGCGATACTGGCTGGACTCTCAGCGGTCGTCCCCGATCAAGTGCCCTTGCGCCAGCGTGCGACGGTCTCGGCATTTGTCAGCCTCTCCTTGCCTCTGGGAGCGGTCATGGGTGCACTGCTCGTCACGCGCGTCGCTACGTCGACACAGATGTCCTATTACATCTTCATCGGCCTGCTGCTCGTGGTCATGATGCTCTTCATCCTGGTGCTACGTGACAAGCCGCTCCCCAAGGAAGCCGCACCGCGCTTTCATCTCGCAACCTTTCTGGCAGGCTTCTGGGTCAATCCAGTCAAATATCCTGATTTTGGCTGGGCCTGGCTCACGCGCTTCCTGGTCTATCTGAGTTATTTTACTGCACTTGGCTATCTCTTGTACTTTCTGCAAGATGCGGTGCATTACCAGAAGGCAGCGCAGGGAGTCACCACCTTTCAAATCATCCTCACCGGTACACTCCTTCTCTCCTCGGTGGCGAGTGGTGTGCTCTCTGACAGGCTCCAGCGTCGCAAGGTCTTTGTCGTGGGTGCCAGCCTGGTGATCGCGCTCTCCTTCCTGATCCTAGCGTTCTTCCAAACCTGGCTTGCTGTCGAGCTTGCCGGTGGAGTGCTTGGTCTCGGCTTTGGAGCCTATCTAGGCGTCGATATCGCGCTGATTACCCAGCTGCTGCCCTCGGCCAACTCTCGTGGGAAAGACCTTGGTGTGATCAATATTGCCAACGCTTTCCCGCAAATCGTGGGTGTCAGCATTGCCGCCACCGTGGTGAACACGTTTCACAGTTACACGCTACTCTTTGTACTTGCTGCCATACTTGCTTTGCTTGGGGCGGGGCTGATCCAACGCATTAAGAGCGTGCGTTAAGAAATAGGCCATGTCTGCCTTCTTTGTACCACTTCTTGATAGGTGACTCGTCCTTTTTTGGCATTTGGGTCTGTTTCCTCATCTATGTAGGCAGCGGGAGCGCCCGTCCCGTTTAGGGGACGGGGTGAAAGCGACCCCGCCTCTCTTGTCTCTCCCGAAACAGAGCGCATGACCGCTTTTCGGGTAGAGGAAAAGAAGACGAACATATGAACACAGTTCGCGTGTATCAACTCAATCACCTTGCTCCGGTGCTCTTCCAACGTCTCAAGGAGGCGCAGATGGAAGCGGCGCGGGTCTGGAACCTGTGCATGGAACTGCACAAGGATGCGCGTATGACCCATGCCCGCTGGCCCGGTCGCCGTGAGTTGGAACAGGCGACGAAAGGGAAGTTCGCCCTCAATGCCCAGACCGTCCAACAGATCACCCATACCTTCCTCGCCAACATCGAGACCACCGGCAAGATACGCCGCCAGCATCCCGAACTGCGCATGAAGTACCCCTGGCGCATCAAACGCTTCTACCCG
>VBHV01000260.1:2388-9214 GCA_005881995.1 Chloroflexota bacterium
ACCACGAACACAAGCGCCGCCTTGCTCGTGACCGGGCGCGGCATCCGCTCGCTCAAACGGCAGCGCAGCAAACAGCTGGGGCACCTCGCCAAAAAACAGAGCCGGTGCCAGAAGCACTCGCGCCGTTGGAAGAAGCTGCAATGCGCGAAGAGCAAGGTAAGTAAGCGTGCCGAGCGGCGCATTCGGGATGTGCGCCATAAAGCGACCAGGGCCGTGATTGACTTCTGTGTTGAACACAAGGTCGGAACCTTGTTCATCGGCAATCCGCACGGCGTGCGCAGCCGGGACACTGGACGCCATCACAACCAGCGCATGTCCGGCTGGGAGTACGGCAAGGATATTGACTACCTCACGCACAAATCCAAACAAGCTCGCATCTCGTGCTTCACCGGCTCCGAACGAGGAACCAGTAGCCGGTGTCCCCGATGTGGGCATCGTCACAAACCCAGAGGCAGAACCTGGGCATGCCACGCCTGCGGCTTTACCGGCCACCGCGATCTCGTTGGCTCGATCAATATGCATACCCTTGTGTTTGGTACCCATCCGAAGTTTCCTCGTTCCTTCACGTATCTCCGTCCTGGCAACCCCAGGAGGAGTAGTCGGGCAGACACGCCCCGAAGTTGTCTTGGTCAACCAACGGTTCAACCACCTATCGTGGATACGGTCTCTCCGGAGACAGGCCACCCCGTTGGCGTTGCCCAGAAGCCCGTCCCTTTCTAGGGGACGGGAGTGTCACATGAGTCATCACATTTTATGCATTGCGAAAAACGCCTGCCTCTAAATGTTTGCGCTTTGGGAAAGAACTCGTTATAATAAGTGAACACAAAACTACCCAAATGTACCATCTCTGCAAATACGTGAAAACATGCCTGTGTGGCAGCGTTTGATTACATTTTGAAAGGCAGTTTGACATTGCTGACATTGACAAAACGAAGTGATGTCCCAAAGGAATATACCTGGGACCTGGAGAGCATCTTCTCTACCAATGAAGACTGGGAACAGATGTTTCAGTCGCTGCTACAGCGCATACCTGAACTTGAGGCGCTCCAGGGAACGCTTGCACAAAGTGGGCAGGCGCTCTTGAATGTATTGCGCAAGCGTGACGAGGTGTTTGAGAAACTGGAAGCGCTCTTCGTGTATGCATCCATGCGCAAAGATGAAGATACAACAAACAGCAAGTACCAGGGGATGTACGATCGCGCCATGCAGCTGTTTGTGCGTACTTCCACAGCGCTTTCATACATTGAACCGGAAATTCTGGCGTTGCCACAGGCGACACTGGACCAGTATGTGCAGGAGACGCCTGGATTGCAACTCTACGGGCAGCAACTGCGCGATTTGAATCGCAAACGCCCTCACGTGCGTTCCTCCGAGGTAGAGGCTGTACTGGCTGCCGCAGGTGAAATTTCCGATGGACCCGACTCCGTTTTCTCAATGATCGATAATGCTGATCTGCGTTTGCCACTGATCCGCAACGAAGCGGACGAGGATGTGCAGCTAACTAAGGGCAACTACCTGGTCTATATTCGAAGCACGGATCGACGTGTGCGCAAAGAGGCATTTGAGGGGATGCACGAGACATTCCTCAAGCAGCGCAATACCATTGCCGCGACCCTTTCTGCCCAGGTGAAGGCGGATATCTTTTATACACGGCAGCGAGGGTATGCTTCAAGCCGCGAACGTGCACTCTTCCAAAACAATATTCCGGTCAGCGTCTATGATAACCTGGTCAAAACGGTTGGTGAGCATATTCCTCTGCTCAATCGCTACATGGAACTGCGCAAGCGTGTGCTGCAACTGAAACCGCCGACGAGATTAGCTACGAGGAAGCCTGTGAAACGGTGGTGGCCGGATTGGCTCCGTTGGGCGAGAACTATACCAACACGCTGAGAAAAGCCTTTCGTGAACGGTGGATTGATGTCTATGAGACACCAGGGAAGCGCGGCGGCGCATACAGTGGCGGTGGCTATACAACCCGGCCCTTTATCCTGCTCAACTTCCAGAACAAGCGCGATAGCATGTACACCCTGGCGCATGAACTGGGTCACTCCATGCACTCGTTCTTTACGCGCAACTACCAGCCATTTCAGTACGGGGACTATACCATCTTCGTCGCAGAGGTGGCTTCTACTCTGAACGAATCCTTACTCACGGATTACCTGCTCAAGACGAACACGGACCCGGCAGTTCGCCTGGCCATCCTCAATCACGCGCTTGAAGACCTGCGGGGAACGCTCTATCGTCAGACCATGTTTGCCGAGTTTGAACAACTGGTGCACGGTCAGGCCGAGGAGGGCGAGCCATTGACCGCCGATAACCTGAGCGAGATGTATCACGCGCTCAATGAGAAATTCTATGGCGGCGTGGCACTGGTTGACGGGTTGATCGATGTTGAGTGGGCGCGTATCCCCCACTTTTATAGCAGCTTTTATGTGTACCAGTACGCGACCGGCATTTCCGCCGCGAGCGCGCTGGCACAGCAGATTCTGCACGAAGGCAGGCCCGCCGTTGATCGCTACCTGAAGTTCCTCTCCTCCGGTTCCTCAGATTACAGTATTGAGCTGCTGAAAAAAGCCGGAGTCGATATGAACTCGCCCCAGCCGGTGCGCCAGGCTTGCCAGTTGTTCGAGTCTTACCTGGCGCAGATGGAAGAGTTGCTGGGCTGATAGGTTAACGCTTGTTCATATACCAGATATCCCCAAAGACTTTCCCACAGTCAATCGCAGCAATCGCTATGAGCAGTGTAACTGGTAGAGCAATGAGCATATCTAACCACTGCGCTTGCAGGGCAAACATGCCTGCCGGTAATGGCGAGAAAGCTGGGATGACTGAAACGATCATGACGAGTAGTGGCGGAACGACGACTGCGATCTCTCGCCTGCTATGGTCAACCTCTGCCGTGAAAAAGGTTTGGAGGCACACGTGATGGACTTCCTGAACCTGGATTTCCCGCCAGCCTCCTTCGATGCTATCTACGCTCTGAACTGCCTGCTGCATGTTCCCACACGCGATCTACCTACCGTTCTGCGGAAACTTCAAGATCTGCTGCCCTCCTGGGGCCTCTTCTTCCTCGGTCTCTACGGCGGCGTTGAGTTCGAGGGTGTGAGGGAGCAGGACTGGCATATCCCGCCGCGTTTCTTCTCTCAACACACAGACGAGTTCATGCGACATGTCACTGCTCCGTTCTTTGATCTTGTCTCTTTCAAAGCGATTACCCTGCAGAGCAAATTATTTCACTTTCAGTCCATGGTGCTGAGGCGCAAAGAGCTTTGTTGATGCAGGGGACTGTGTTGTCGCTCTTGAAGTTATATTATGTGAAGTATGCAATATAATCCGCCAGACTTGCACATTGTAAAACAAGTGATTGCCCAGATTTTTTCTCATGCCCCTTCGATTTTAGTGGATCGGATGGAAGAAGGCATGTCTACCTACGTGTACAGAATATCTCATGCCAATGAGGTATTTTATCTGCGGGTGCAGCCTGAAGCAAACGCGAGTTTCGCCCCAGAAGTACATGTACACCAACTTCTACGCTCTAAAGGTGTAAAAGTGCCTGAGGTTATCCACTTTGAGCGTGAAAATGAACTCCTACAGCGATCAATCATGGTGACGACTGAGATAAAGGGCATGCCCCTCGGTCATTGCGCAGTTGAGACGGATACAAGAAAGATTCTCTTTGAAGCTGGGCGAGACCTTGCCATTATTAATAGTCTTCCTGTAGAGGGATTTGGATGGATACGACGAGATAAGTGTGAGATGACGCGCCTTGAGGCAGAATTTCCCACTTATCGAGCTTTCATCTCTGAACACCTGGAGAGTGATCTTGCCGATTTAGAGGATCGTGTTTTGCCGAAGAGCGATATTATCACAATTGGTCACATACTTGCCCGTTATGATGGCTGGCTAGATGGGGGGGAGGCATGGCTTGCACACGGTGATTTCGATATGACCCATATCTACCAGGTTCAGGGACAGTACACCGGTATCATCGACTTTGGAGAGATTCGGGGTACTCATATGTTCTATGATCTCGGCCACTTCAAGATGTATGATGGCGAAATGTTGCCTTTTCTAGTGTTTCCATATCTCGTCGAGGGTTATAGAGAGGTAACTGTTCTACCGCCCAATTATGAGCAACATGTCTCTCTTGCGAGCTTACTCATCGCTGTAAGGACGCTTGCGCGAACATTAGAGAAGCGCCCTGCATGTATTGACGATCATCATGGGTTAAAGTCGATACAGAAGGATACGCAGATTTTGCTGGCTTAGCGCCGGTTCATATACCAGATATCCCCGAAGACTTTCCCACACTCGATCGCAGCAATCGCTATGAGCAGCGTAACTGGTAGAGCAACGAGCATATCTAACCACTGCGCTTGCAGGGCGAACATGCCTGCCGGTAATGGGGAGAAAGCTGGGATGACTGAAACGATCATGACGAGTAGTGGCGGAACGACGACTGCTGGAAGCGCTATCACGATTGCCAGCAGCCACGTTCCCGGTAGAATATCTAGCGTTGCCTTATGGCGCTGCCGGTGCCTGTAGGTAAGCCAATCTATCAGGACGGCCGAGATTAAAAAGAGGAGTGGTATCAGGGCCAGCGTGAGATTGAAGGCGGGCCTGCGATCTACAAAGCGATAGGATATTCCAAGTAATGCTACGCTGGTGCTAATGGCGAATGGCACAAAGGCCTGCGTATACAACGTCTGAATGCAGAGCAGCAGCGCCGTTATGGTGGCGCTGCCGGGCTTGCGCGTCAATTGAACGGCGCTGACGAGGCTGAATCCGCCCGCGAGAGCCAGCGCGAAAGGGTAAGTAAAGAGTTGCAATGGCCCGAGAGGGATGGCAACGAAGGCCGTTAACGCGGGAATTGTCAGGTTCATATAGGCAGCAAGTACAGCCAGCGTTCCCCATTCAAGGGCGCTGCATCCCAGGAAGCGGCGCGGGGGATGCCCAGCCCGCGCTGCCTGGCGCTCGATGATGACCTCAGATGCGAACACATAGATGATACCCACGCCCACGATAATACTTCCAAGCGTCCCCATGACGTGGAAAGGCGACCACAGGGTGACATCAATCCCGTAGAGCTGGTGCCAGTAGTTATCGAAGGGCGCGGCCACCAGATCGATGAGCGCGCCGAAGCCTAATAACACGTAACCGAGAGGCGCGTGAAAGGTGAAGATACGAATGGTCGAGGTATCGTCAACGCCTGGTTTCTTGAGCTTATAGCGCAGCGTATCCGCCGTAATCACAATCAACGCCACGAGACCCGCTCCCCCAATGCCCGCGTACAGCATGATATGCGGCAGTGTCCAGAACTGGTCACGTCCAATGAGATCATGCCAGTTTCTATCCCACGCCAGTCCAAGTTCTGCCTGCAGCGCCAGGTAAAGCAGGAACCAGGCGCCCACTCGCCGGAGCCTGCGTTCGGTGCGGTCTGTCGGCTTTAATTGAGAAATTTGATCTGCCTGGTTTTTAGGGGTATGAGCAGCTGATTGTGCCATTATCGACCTTTCTGTCGAGCTCCTTTTCCCGGAGGTGAGTTTAAGGCATGTCCCACTCGCGGCCGTCTCTCTCGATCAGGTCGTCGGCTTCCTTGGGCCCCCAGGTACCGGCAGGATAGGTAGTGACTGAATCAGTGGGCGTGTTCTTCCAGCCATTGATGATGCTATCCACGATACGCCAGGATGTCTCGACTTCGTCACGGCGGATGAAGAGGGTGGAGTCGCCGAGCATGGCATCGGCGAGCAGGCGTTCGTAGGCTTCGGGCGATGTGATACCGAAGGCGCTGGCATACGAGAAGTCCATATCAACTGAGCTGAGATGGCGGGCCGCGCCGGGAATCTTCGCAGCGAATTTCAGTGAGATACCTTCATCGGGTTGAATCTTGATGGTCAAACGGTTGGGTACCAGGCCCTTTGTCTCCGAGGGCTTGTAGAGTTGATGTGGCACGCGCTTAAACTGGATGGTGACTTCGGTACTGCGCTTGGGCAAGTATTTGCCGGTGCGAATGTAGAAGGGCACATCCGCCCAGCGCCAGTTCTCAATGAACAGCTTCAACGCGACGTAGGTTTCCGTCGTCGAGTTGGGCGCCACGCCTTTTTCCTCTTTATAGCCTGGAACCGGTTGTCCGTCAATTACGCCGGAGGTGTACTGTGCGCGCACTGTGTTGGCTGCAACTTGTTCAGGAGTGAGCGGTGGGATGGCGCGCATGACTTTGCTGTACCATGTCACGTATCGCGCCTGACTCTTCGTAATACTCGGCGCGAGTGCCAATGCCCAGGCTTTCAGCGACCACGATCTGTACATGATCGATGAATTTCTGATTCCAGAGCGGCTCGAAGATACCATTGGCGAAACGGAACGCCAGGAGGTTCTGCACGGTTTCCTTGCCCATATAGTGGTCAATACGATAGATTTGATTCTCACGGAAGACACGGCCAAGCTCGCGATTCAGTTTTTGAGCCGAGGCCAGGTCGCGCCCAAAGGGTTTTTCGATGATGATGCGCGTCCAGGATTCTTCATCGCCGTTGTTGCGCTGCTGGCGCGCCAATCCAGCGCCGCCGAGTTGATGAATGATCTCAGAGTCAGTGGTGGGGGGAGTCGCCAGGTAGAAGAGGCGATTGCCCTCTGTTCTCTGCTCTTCATCCAGTCGATCAAGCAGATCGGCGAGTTTCTGGTAGCCTTCGCGATCATTGAAGTCGGATTGACAGTAGTATAATTTTTGCGAGAAAGCCTGCTGCGCTTTCTCGTCTAATTTGTCACCTTCGGGCAAATATTTATTGACCGATTCCATCGCCATCGCTCGCCACTGCAAGTCGGTCAT
>VBHV01000261.1 GCA_005881995.1 Chloroflexota bacterium
TGCAAGGGCACAATCTCTTCAACGCGTCGGGTCAGGGTATTATAAATCTTCATGCCGGTGTCTTGTCCTCAACGGGTGGCACAGCGGAACAACCTCTCAGGCGTTCACATAGACATCAGGTATTCGCTAACGATACCCCTATCATGTATACGAACAAACTTTCAGTATTACATGGTACGAGCGTCTGTCTTCCTTTGTCAAGTTGAACCTGCCCTTATCAAATCAAACAGCGCGTTCAGGTAAACTATTCCGCTCGACATCGGTCCTTCGCGAAGATAAAGGCTATCACGCTTGCATAGCTATAATAAACACGCGCCTCACTCATTGTACGTAGCGCAGTCTTTTCTGGATGAGTAATGCAGAATTTTGACGCTTGAGAGGACAAAAACAGGTAAATGGGCAAGTTTTACGCCGTCATTTCTCGCACGATCTGTTGCACGCGCGCGCCCTCGGCTCGTCCTTTGGTTTCCTTGGCAGCGAGCGGCATCACTTTCCGGAACTCTTTACCGTTCTCGCCGATCAGCTTTTCCACGATTGCGCGAAGCTCATCATCGCTGAGTTGAGTGCCTTGCAGATAGCTCTGCAAGATCGCCATCTCTTGCTGTTCTTTTTCGGCAAGGTCGTTACGCCCACCTTGCTGGTACAGTGGAATGGCCTGGCTGCGCTTCTTGACCTCTTGCTCCAACACCTTCAAGGTATCGGCTGCGGTCAGTGGCTGCCCAAACTCCGAGTTTTTGCGGTCTGTGCGGGCCACCTCAAGGTTATGGATAGCCCCCAATGCCATGCGCAGTGTATCGAGCTTGAGCTGGTCGCGGGCGCGCTGCGCATCCTGGATATCCTTACGCAATTGTTGTTCAATGGGAAATTCCTGTCGTGCCATGAAAAAACACCTCTTCTCACGTTGTCGTTACTGTAAGGGCTTTTAGTATACAATGCCACACGGGAAAAATCACTACCAACCATGTCTTCCTCGTCTTCTTAAGATCAGTAAACAGAGCGAGTTGCGCGTATGGGCCAGTGAATCAACACGAAAAGAGGGGCACAATGAGTTGCGCCCCTCCATTTTATCCATCCAAATCAAGATTGACTGCTATCGTGAGCATGAGCAAAGATGTCAGGCATCTTCTCTTGATGGATTATCAAAGCGGAAAAAGTTGCTCATCTCACCGCTTTTCTTGTGCTCTTGAAAAAGAAACACAAGGTTCCTGTCTTTAAAGGTTTTCAACCACTGATCCCAATTCACCTCTTGCAGCTTTCTTCCGCCATAGCCAGGGAAATTGAAGCGCAGCACACCTAAATGATCACCATGTTCTGTCCCAGGAACAGTTGCCGGGACGGCCTGGCGCTCCTGTGCCCAGTGCTTGATGACCTCCGGGTTACGTGTTGCAAGGGTTTGGCCTGGCCTATCTTCATGCTCCTGGGGCGAATGAATCCACTTTGCACGCTTCGTACTGGCAGACAATTGATCGGCATACCGCTCGATAAACTTTATCTCTTCTGGAGTGGCATTCTTGACCTTCTCAGTAACCGAATGCTGTTGTGTTGTTTTCGTTGCCATCGATCTTCCTCCATTTCTTTTAACCTATTTACCGGTGTCACTGTCTGAAACAAGGTGAAAGACCTGCTCCCGTTGCCAGTCACTGAGCATTTTCTCACCTATCAAGCTTCGTGCGCCTCCTTTCTCTTTTGCACAGGTAACAATGAGAGAAGAAACACAGACATGTATTGTACGTATATTGTACGTATCACCATCAGAAAACGTGACAGCGCTTGCACATATTGACGACTTAATAGATCAGTAATCGTTTGTGGTTCACCGAACGTGTCACTCTTGTACTTGTATAGAGAAGCCGAGGATTATATCCGCGCGGCTTCTTTCGAGCAGCAATTCGTTGTCCTCGTAGGGGAGACCTTTCTATTTCGCTCAAAGACACGAACAAGAACAGGAGACATCTATGGCAAGTATGCGAAGAAACGCTCTTTTGCGGGTCAAGCCGGTTGACCTCATTTTGAAACAAAGTGAGAACCAGGAGCATGGACTCAAGCGCACATTAGGGGCGGTTAGTATCACACTGCTGGGCATCGGCGCCATTGTCGGCACCGGCATCTTCGTCCTAACCGGAGTCGCGGCAGCAAAATACGCAGGGCCTGGACTCATACTTTCGTTCGTGGTAGCGGGCATTGTGAGTGGACTCGCCGCCATTTGCTATGCCGAATTCGCCAGTACCGTACCAATTGCCGGCAGCGCTTATACCTACTCTTACGCGACGCTTGGTGAGTTGGTCGCCTGGATTATCGGCTGGGACCTGATCCTGGAATACGCGGTAGGTGCGGCGGCTGTCAGTATTGGCTGGTCGGGGTATGTCGTCGATCTCCTCAAAGGCGCTTTTGGGATCACGCTGCCCAATGCGCTGAGTGCATCACCCTTTTCCGGAGGGATCATCAACCTACCTGCATTTCTCATTATCCTGCTGGTCACCGCGCTGCTGATTCTTGGCACCTCTGAAAGCAGCAAGGTCAATAACGTCATCGTGGTCATAAAGCTCGTGGTGATCCTGTTCTTCCTCGTAGTGGGCTTCGGCCATGTGAATCCAGCCAATTGGAGTCCATTTCTGCCTTTTGGCGCCGGGGGCATCTTGCGTGGCGCCAGCATTATCTTCTTCGCCTATATTGGCTTTGACCAGATCTCGACCTCGGCAGAGGAGGCACGCAACCCCTCGAAAGACCTGCCAGTAGGTATCATTGCAAGCCTGCTGATCTGTACGGTACTCTACATTCTAGTGACAGCAGTACTCACCGGAGTGGTCTCGTATACCAAACTTGATGTCCCCTCACCAGTATCACACGCGCTCATACTACTTGGTCTGAACGCAGCCGGGTCGGTCATCTCGATTGGAGCAATCTGCGGCCTGACGACGGTGTTGATTGTGCTGCTCTATGGACAAAGCCGCATCTTCTTCTCAATGGCCCGTGACGGCCTCCTACCCGGCTTTTTCTCGCGGATTCACCGGCGCTTCCGCACGCCGTACCTGTCGAGCCTGCTTGTTGGCATAGTCGTTGCCCTGGTAGCCGCTCTGACGCCGATTGACGTTGTAGCGGAACTGACCAATATCGGCACGCTTTCCGCA
>VBHV01000119.1 GCA_005881995.1 Chloroflexota bacterium
TAATAGTATTATGTAAAGTTGAGGTTTCCATTGCGAACCAGAGCAGGTGTATTTGATTTTGTAGTGTTCCCCTCTGTATCTCCAATTGTTCGTAGTTTCCCTCCACCTCATCCATGATGGATACGTACTTTGTTTCTTGTATAACATCATTCGATAGAGTTTATCTCATGAACCCGGCGACTTGCAAAGGAAAGGAGTATTCCCCCCCCATATGGAGGAACAACTAATTCAAGAATTTGTTCATCGCGTCTCCACCGATGAGAAGTTATGCGAGGAACTAAAGAACGACCCTGATGGCGTCATTATGCGTGAGGGGTTTTCGCCGAGAGTAGCCCAGGTTGTGTCACGGCTGGTACCGCATCTGGCTTTCGATAAGCCAATCGATCCCTCCCTCAACTTTTGGCATTGATACCCAGGTAAAGGTATAACATTTTACCTATGTGCGAGGATAGAGGCTCTTCTGTAAATCCTTTCGCCGCTCACCAGCAAATACTGCGTGAGCGGCTGCACTTTTTTTTATGTACACTGCATCCAGCGGTGTACGCGGATGTCGTACGTGCATTTGAGGACGAGTTAAAAATTCTGCACCAGGTCAACCAGGATATTTATACTCCTCAAAATATTCGTTCCTCTGGTGTCTGGTCACTACTTCCCTTGCTGGTGGCGCAGCATGTCGCGCCGGAAATCGATCCCACCTATGCCAGCAGTGTGGCTCTAGCCGTCGAGAGTTTTGTCACGGCCATTGATCTGCTCGATGATATAGAAGACGAAGATCACACTGAAATTGTCCATGAGCTGGGAACTGCTCGTGTTATAAATACTGCAGCCATCCTCTTCACATTAGCGCAACAGGCGCTTCTCTCCCTATCCGACATAGGTATCCCCCCTACAACTATTCTCCGCCTGCTTCAAACGCTCCAGGAATCCTCCTTGGTTGTGTCTACAGGTCAACATCTGGATATAGTCGTCGAGAACCGGCCGACCCATGAATTCACCGGTGAAGAATGCATCGAGATCGCGGCAACCAAATCCGGAGCGCTGCTCCGTCTTGCCTGTCTTATGGGCGCTCAATGTGCAGGCGCAAGCGATGAACTCTGTGCAAAATACGCGGAATTTGGAGAACTTCTTGGGATTGCGGCACAACTTGACAATGATTGCAATGACTTGTATTATTTGCTCTATAGTCAAGGTTGGGCTTTATCATCTGAAGAGATCGTAAGAACTTCAAACATGATGAAATCTGATCTTGTTCGCGGAAAGAAAACACTGCCTATTGTGCTTGCTGCTGAAGAAATTGCAAAAACGCAAGGCGCGTCGACAGCAAATATGCAAGATGCTCTTCAGCAAGCGGCAACATTGTCCGATACGGAAAATGAAGCGTATATGCGTGCATTTCGTGAGGGGATAATTACCGCTTGGGGCATTTGTTTACTCTATCGCGAGCGTGCCAGCGAACGCTTGCAAGAGTTGGAAGCTCAGAAACCTTTTACCCCGCTCCTGCATCTGCTAGTAGGTGTGTAACATTGGGGATAAACAGCAAGGTGGCGAGGGAATAATTGAAGCACTCGCTTCAAGCATTGGAGAAGACTGTATGCGCTATAAAGCCTGGGCTCGTATACCATCTGTGCGCCTGTTGGTAGTGATCACTGCTCTACTTTTGTATCTCCTCCTGTTGAGTGTAGATGGCTTCTCTTTCTTCTCACGCACAACCGCTTCCATCCTCAATTGGACGCTTTTTGGTTTCTCGGCTTTTGTGGCAGCCATGTTTCTGGCCGTTGGTGCACTGGTCTGGCTGTATGTGCGCGATCGTCGCGTCGCTTTGTTGCTCTTTCTCTTTTCTTTTACCATAATGATTGCATTTGCAGTGGAAACATCAGCTGGTTCAGAGGGAGGACCATCCTCACATGTAGCTCCATTTTCAGCGGTTGCTGACGC
Organism: Chloroflexota bacterium; assembly: GCA_005881995.1. Next base: position 1,936 of record VBHV01000119.1, read on the forward strand.
CGGTGTATCACTGGCGCTCTTCTTCTTTGCAGTGCTGCTGTTGGTTTTCCCACGAGACTATCTGGGGGTTTTCCCCTCTGTGGAGCCTAGCTCGAGAAGACTCACTCGCCTGCAATGGCTATTGCGAGCATACATTGCTCTGTTACTTTTCTTGAGCATCGTCTCAGCGGCGGGAACTGCGCTTCAGTATATTCCCACCTGGCAGGTTCCAGATTGGTTGGGCACTGTAGTGATCAGCTATTATCCAATCGTATTGATTGGTATTTTGCTCTCTATAATCGTTTCATATCGCAAGGCTTCCTCATTGCGTAATCGCCAGCAGGTACGCCTGTTTGTGATTGGTGTTGTTCTGGCTTTCGTGCCCGTGCTGGTATTAACTGTGCTGCCACAGGCATTAAATTTCTCTGGTGTGAACGGCCAGTTAAGTAGCATCACTGTGTTATTCTTGCCTTTGTCGCTTGGCTACTCTATTTTGCGCTATCAGATCCTCGTGTTTGACGTGTATATTCGTCGTGTGGTTGCATGGATGCTTGGGGTTGTTAGCCTGGGAGTGCTCGGCTATCTTGTAGTGATGCTGAGCAGCTTATTTATATCGAGCAATCACACGGCACAAATCCTTTTCGTTGCCTTTGCGCTGGTAGTGCTGGTTCCCGTTGCCTGGTGGATGGCGCACATACTAACGGAGCGCCTTTTCTTCAGTGAAATGCTGTACTATCGCCGTTTGATTGATAAACCCGATATGCTTACGCGTGAAACATTCGATATCGATGAGGCTTCTCACTTGATCACGCTTGCCGTAACCAACGCCTTTGAGACCAAAGAAGTGTGCCTGTTTGTGTTCGACAGGGATACCGGTCATTATCACCCGGCTCCGGCTCTCGCGGAAGAACAGGATGACTCCTCTCGCGCTCGCCTTGCGCAGCATCTTTTTCAGGCGGCCAGTTCATCGGCCCAAGATGGGACTAACCGTGCTTCTGTTGTGGGACCGTCTGGCTGGCTCGAGGCCCATCTCCCATTGCTTGAGAACGTGGCCAGGGCCGAACGCCCCCTGTTGCTAAGCGAGGCTGCCAAAGCTGAAGGACACCTCCCCACGGGCTTAGCCCGCTACCTTTCAACCGCGCCCACCGTAGAGAATGATTTCCTGCTTGTGCCTGTGCGAACGCAGGGCAATATGATCGGTCTGCTGATATTGGGTGAGCGTGGTGATCGCCAGCCGTATGCAGGCCCCGATTTTGAAGTAGTTGAACTGCTCCTCGCGCGTTACTCACCGGTGCTGGAAACCGCGCGACTCTACCAGCAGGCCGGTCGCCATGCCGCTACGCTCAATACACTGTACAGCGCGAACCTGGCCCTGGAGAAAGCGTACTCGAGTATAGAAGAGGTTGCCCTTGCTTACGCTACAGCTGCCGCCGGGGCGGTGAAAGCGGGAGCGGAAGTGTGGCTCTTTAATGAAGATTACCTTTCGCTCAAGAGCGTTTCCCATATAGGCGAGGGAGAGCGCCTGATAGCCCAGGATACCCTGATTTCTCTCCAGGAGGCTGATTGGAAAGCGTGGTTTTATGAAGGCTCCAGTCCTCAAGTATGGAGCGGCCCTTCCGCCGGTGTTCCCTCGTGCTTGCATCAGATGCCCTATTTCCCATTCGCCTGGCTGCCGCTGGTGAAAGGAGAACAACATTTCGGCATCCTGGCGTTACTCTATGCTCGCCCACATCATTTCCCAGAAGAGGAGCGGCGCATTTTAAGCATGTTTGCCAACCAGTGCGCGGCAGCGATGGACAATGCGCAGATCACCATTGCCCTGCGTGCGGCCTATGAACGCCTTCAGGAACTGGATCGACTGAAAGATCAGTTCATTATGACGGCATCTCATGAATTACGCACACCCCTCACTGCTGTGCAGGGTTATATTGAGTTATTGCAAAATTATAATAATCGTTTGAGTCTCGAAGAGCGTTCTGATTTCATCGCCAAAGCCCAACGTGGATGTGATGAGCTGGTACTGATGGTTGGCAATATCATGGATGCCAGTCGCGTCCAGGTCGATGTTGAAGAGGTCAGGCTCGGCTCCGTATCGCTTGCCACCTCGGTACTGCATGTCCTGGAGATCATGGACGGCATGACGAGACGAGAGGGCAGGCGCGTTGAAGTGGATGTCCCAAACAACATCGTTGTCATGGCGGATGAGTTACGCCTGAGGCAGATCATTCTAAACCTGGTAGGGAACGCCTTTAAATATTCTCCTGTTGGCTCCCCAATTCACATATCGGCGCGTTCTGGCGATACCCTGAGTACGCTGTCTATCCGCGATTATGGCTCGGGCGTACCGCCAGAAGACCAGAAGCGCCTCTTTGAGCGTTTTGTGCGGCTTGAGCGTGATATGAATAGCCCCGTGCGCGGTGCCGGGCTGGGGTTGTATATTGGCAAGCAACTGGTAGAAGCCATGGGCGGCGAAATCTGGGTGGAGAGTACCGGGAGAGAAGGAGAAGGAAGTCTCTTCGCCTTCTCCCTCAAGTTGAATCAGCCTTCCCAGGTGTCCCCAGGCTCCCCCCAGACGCCCCGGGTGTTCGTGCCGTGACATACCCTTTCTCCTGCGCATAGTTCCAGAGCGATTGCTGGATTTGCCGTCTACCGCGTGAAATACGGCTCATGACCGTCCCAATCGGTATTTGTAGGGCTTCAGCAATTTCTTTATACGACATACCTTCAATGTCCGCCAGCATGACCGGCATACGGAAGTTGACCGGGAGGTCGTTGAGCGCTTTATAGACGTCTTCATCCAGATAGCGGTTTAGCACTTCGTCTTCTGCCCCCGCCGTCAACTCCTGCCCGCTCAGGTCCCGAATACGGTTATACAGATAAAACTCCTCTCCTTCGGGCAACGAGGATGGTGTTGGGTGCGTGGCCTGTTTGCGATAGCGGTTAATGGCGGACGTGTTTAAGATACGGAAGAGCCACGCTCGCAGATTGGTGCCGGGTTGATAGGAATGAGCGAAACGAAATGCTTTCAACATCGTTTCTTGCACCAGGTCTTCCGCCTCCTGTGGGTTGTGGGTCAGCCGCAGGGCTGTGCGATAGAGACTATCTAATTGTGCGATAACGCCCGCTTCAAAATCTTCTTGAACAGCAGTATCAGTTGACGCCGGTTGGTTTCCCGGCGAATTGGACTCTTCAAACATGCAAAAAAAGCTCCTCAATCATCCAGGTGACTTCCTGTCCCATTGCAGTATATCCTATCTTACTCTCTTTGGGAATGAAAGTCACTATGATTTATGTTAGAATGTACAGAACAAGTTTAAGGGCGAGGCGGCACAAGCAGCGAATCCCTTGCGGAACCCACAAGAGGTAGAAGGTTTATGGAAGAATGTATGGACTGTATTGAAACCGTTGCTCGTCTTCATCTATATATCGACCGGGAACTCAGCGTTGAGGAAGTCGCCGTTGTACAGCAACACCTGGTTGCCTGTCCCCACTGCGAGTGCCGCTTTCATTTCAATATGAAATTGAAGCGGCTGATTCACGAACGCTGCACCATCGAACGCGCACCTGAGCGCCTGCGTGAGGCCGTGATGCAACTCGCCCACAGGCACGCCGGGGAAGCTATCGACATCGACCCGGAGTTGGAGATGAAGATTCGGGCTGAGTTGGAAGATTGTTAAGATCAGGTCTAGAGATTGATCCCCTGGTTAAAGAAAAAGAAGCGATTGAGATAGAGCAGCAAGTTGAAATAGATCATGACGCCTATGACGATCATGATTACGCCCGTACCAATTTCAATCTTGCCCGCGTGCGGCTTCAACCACTTCAATACCTTGCTCAAACGATCAAGTCCCAGACCAAGCAGCAGGAACGGAATGCCCAGGCCAAGCGAGTACACCAGCAGTAGGAGAACGCCCTGCCGTAATGTTTCAGCATTAGATGCCAGCACAAGGATAGGCCCCAGGATCAGGCCGACGCAGGGCGTCCAGCCGATGGCGAAGATCAGCCCGATAAGAAACGACGCTGGGTAGCTGGGATGATTGGGACGGTAGGAAAAGCGTTTTTGCCGGTAGAGAAAGGGTATTTTGAGCAGCCCGATCATGTGAAGCCCGATAATCACCAGCAAGACGCCTCCCACCTGTCGCAGCAGGAACTGGTGGATTTTGAGAAATCCGCCTAATGTACTCGCAGTTGCGCCCAGCGAGATGAATGCGAGCGTAAAGCCTGATACGAACGCCATGGCGTGGAGAAATGTCGTGAGACGCGCCGGGCGATCTTCCTCTTCGCCTGTCGATTGATACACGCTCTGGCCCACGAGCTGCGCAAGGTAGAGTGGTACCAATGGTAAAACACAGGGTGAGAGAAAAGAAGCCAGCCCTGCTACAAAGGTTAACGTCACTGCTGATACGTTCATATGATGCCAGAATCTCCATACTTCAGATAATAGCTCACCATATTATAGTAGTACGCAGATCGCTCACCTGCAAGCATCATGACGATGTCTTAAAGATCCGTTGCACTTGTTTCCAGAAGGACCGACGTGCCTCCGCGCTTTGAGACCCCTGCTCTTCTGCTGAGAAGGGTGGCTCGCTGATGAGAGGCCCGGTGGGAATGTCCTCCACCTGACCTATATCGTGATTGCCAGGAGTTTCCAGTACCGGGTCTGGAGCGGGCGACCCTTGCAGTTGATCGCTGGTTTCGCGAGCAGGTGACCTGGCGGCTTCAGGTTCCAGGTAGGGTGGACGCTGTACCTGCGGGCGTTTCGGTGGGCGAAGGACGATGCCTTCGCGTTGACCGAGCTGCCGTAGTTTTCCGGTGACAGTAGCAGGAGCCTGCAAATGCAAGTTGCGTAGGTCTTGCGCCATTATCGAAGCATTTTCATAGCGTTCATCGCGATGGCGCGCCATCGCCGCAAGAATGATTTCTTCTAACCCTGGGGCAATTTCGGAATTGAGCGCAGTCGGTAAACGCGGCGACCCTCCGACAATAGCCTGCGTCAGTTCTGGCAGATTACGACCGGTAAAGGGGCGCTGTCCTGTGACCATCTCGTAGAGGACCACGCCTAGAGCGTAAATATCGCTTCTATTGTCCAGCGTGTGTCCCCATACCTGTTCGGGAGAAGCGTAGTAGATACTGCCAACCAGCGTTTTCGCGATGGTAATTTGCTGGTGACCGGGCGCGCGTGCCAGGCCGAAGTCCATCACCTTAATCTTCCCCCAGCGGTCCAGCATCAAGTTTTCGGGCTTGATATCGCGGTGAATGACGTTACGCTCCTTGTAGGCAAAATCGAGGGCATCAGCAATCTGGGCGGCATACTCGGCAGCCAGGTGTTGTGGCATGATAGTATCGATTTGCAACAGGCTGCCGATAGTTGGCCCCTGCACAAACTCCATCACAAAATAAAGAAAGCCGCTTTGTTGCCCCGCGTCAAAGATTTGAATGATATTTGGATGATTTAACCCTGCGATAATCTGTGCTTCGCGGATGAAACGCGCTACATAGGAGGCATCTTTTGCGAGAGCGCGCGGCAACACCTTGATTGCCACCTCGCGTCCCAGCGCAATTTGCCTGCCGCGATACACCATCCCCATGGAGCCGCGCCCGATTTCCTCTTCCAACAGATAGCCGCCCAGGCTCTGGCCTGCCAGTTCGTTCATGTATTCCGCAGCGCAGGGAACCCAAACTATGTCCATCCGGTCAGCACACCCCGACTTCGTCGCCGGGCCGGATGTAAGGACTCGATTTCGGGTAGGGAGCGCTGCCCTCCTTCCCTACGTGTGTAGTATTGGACTCCTGTTTGCACAAGGAGTCCAACGAAATCATTTCACAAGAATAAACGCATCAATCAAGGTAATCCTTGAGGATACGGCTGGCTTGTGGGTGACGCAACTTACGAATGGCGCGTTCTTCGATCTGGCGCACACGTTCGCGCGTGACTTTGAGCTTTTTGCCCACTTCCTCCAACGTGTGGTCGTGATCGTCCAGGAGGCCGAAACGCAGCTCGATCACCTGGCGTTCGCGTATCGTCAATTGATTGAGAACCTTGCGGATCTCCTCACGGAGCAGGCGTTGGTCGGTGAGTTCCACCGGTCCGCGTTCGCGCGTATCTTCGATGATATCGCCGAGCGTATTTTCCTCTTCTTCCGAGAGCGGCGCGTCCAGCGAGAAGACCTTTTCGGCCCAGATCAACAATTCGTTGACCCGCTCCGCCGCCATGTTCAATCGTTCACCGATAATGTCCGAGGTGGGTTCGCGCCCGAGCTCCTGGTACAACTGGCGGGTCATACGCTTCACACGCATCACCTCTTCCATGATGTAGACCGGCAGGCGCACGGTACGCGTGCCCTCTAAAATAGCGCGGGTGATGGCCTGCTTAATCCACCAGGTGGCATACGTCGAGAAGCGGAAGCCTTTCCTGTAGTCAAACTTGGTAACGGCGCGAATCAAGCCAATATTGCCTTCGCCGATCAAATCTTCGAGGGAGAGCCCTTGCCCAACATATTTTTTAGCGATACTGACTACCAGTCGCAGATTCGCCTCGATCAGTTGGTTACGCGCTGTTTTATCTCCTTGTTCCGCTCGTTCGGCGAGAAAGGCTTCTCTGGTTGCAGAGAGTAGTGGAATGCGTGAAATTTCGCGGAGGTATAAGCGCAAACTATCACTTTGCGCCAGGGTACTCAAGTCTGATTCCTGGATGGCTTCGCGTTCTGGCTCGGCTGGTTTTTCGGCTTCAAACATAACTTCCTGTTCCAATTGCTTACTCTCTTCTACCGTGGCTCTCCCGCTAAAGGAGTCGAGAACCGGGCGATCCCCTTCTTCCCTGAGCAGAATACATCAAAGATCAGCTACCTACGGTGTCATTTTATCACACCTCTGTATGATTGCAAACTATGAGGGGCAATGAGACAAATTGGTAATAGTTTGCCTCTCAATGTTCTTTTCGGCCTATTTCAGATGTTCTGTAGGACATCCACATGGTACTAGACCCAACTTCTTGCCGGATTGTAACGTAGATAGATTTGTACGTTTATGTATCGTAGAAACGTCTAATAACACATACGATGCTAAACCGAATAGCATGATCTCCTTCTTTGTTTGAAAGAGTACTACGATGACCAATATATTGCCGCTGACGCCCGGAACATCGATAGGTGGCCACTACAGTATCGGCCCATTGCTCAATACAGGTGGTTTTAGCGCCGTCTATCGCGGTATTGATACCAGCGAGGGCCATCGTCCATGCGCCATCAAAGAGACTTATGATGTGACGCCAGGTGCGCGCCGCCAGGCATTGACAGAAGCGGCGGTGCTGTTCACCGTCAGAAGCGCGCATCTTCCCCAGATATACGATGCCTTTGAGGATCAGGGCCGTTTCTACCTGGTCATGCAGCTGATCGAGGGCCAGAACCTGCTCGAATTGAGTAAACGACATGGAAGACCCTGCAGCGAACAGGAAGTCCTGCACTGGTTGTTGCCGGTCGTTGATGTATTGCAGGAGCTTCATAGCCGCAACCCTGCCGTCATTCATCGCGACATCAAACCCGGCAATATCATCCTGACCCCACAGGCAACGGCGGTGCTGGTCGATTTTGGCCTCACCCGGCTCTACGATCCCAGCAGCGATACCCACACCATCGTGCGGGCCGTATCAGAGGGTTTCAGCCCTATCGAGCAGTATATTGGCAGAACCAGCCCACAGTCCGACATCTACTCGCTGGCCGCGACCATATATTACCTGCTCACGCAGACCGTACCGCCCGCCTCCGTTCATCGTGGCTATCACGACGAATTAATAGCGCCGCGTCTGCTCAATCCGAACATTTCGCCAAACACCGAGCAGGTGCTGCTGAAGGCACTGGCTGTCGATGTC
>VBHV01000001.1:0-3262 GCA_005881995.1 Chloroflexota bacterium
CAATCAACTGGCGCAGTCCCTCCGCAACCTCGCGGCTGGTGAAGTTACGCGGATTCTCCGTGAGGACATAGCGCACATGCTCCGGTCGGAAGAGCAGGACAATGGGTATTTTCCCTATATAGATCGTTGCCATGTTCCCATAGGTCTGCTGGAGACGCTGCAGGTAGCCGAGCTGGTCGCGCCTGAACTCCAGAATGTTACCGACAAAAGGGAGTGGTCTGGGGCCTGGTGGAAGCGCCGGTTGTTGTAGGGTGGTGGTAGCCATTATGTGTTCTCTGTTCCGGTATATGGTTCAACTTTCTCATACGTATCATAGTTCAACGAAAACGAAAAAACAATGAAAATATGTCATGAAAAATGCGGGGAAAAGGGCTATACTGACTTCTAAGGGGGGGTGAGCAGCTATGTACTATACTTTGTTCACCCAAAACATAACTGAAGAACGGAGTATAGCATCATGAATGCGAAACATGACGATTCGTTCGCCCAATTTGAAGAGGCGACCATCGTCGAACTGCAAGCGGCCATGACCGCCGGGCAACTTTCCGCCCAGCAACTGGTAGTGCTGTATCTTGAGCACATTGCGGCCATTGACCAGCTTGGTCCCACGCTCAACTCGGTGATTGAGATCAATCCAGACTGCCTCGATACTGCCAGGGCGCTCGACCAGGAACGCGCTTCCAGTGGTGCGCGAGGGCCGTTGCACGGTATCCCCATCCTCATCAAAGACAATATCGCTACCGCAGACCGCATGCAGACCACCGCTGGATCGCTGGCCCTGCTGGGGTCACGTCCTGCGGGTGATGCGTTCGTGGTGCAGCGACTGCGCGAGGCAGGAGCTATTCTGTTGGGTAAAACGAATCTGAGCGAGTGGGCCAACTTCCGGGGGAATCCATCGACAAGCGGGTGGAGTGCTCGCGGTGGGCAGACGCACAATCCTTACGTGCTGGACCGCAACCCCTGCGGTTCCAGTTCGGGGTCCGGCGTAGCTATCGCCGCGAACCTGGCAGCCGCGTCACTTGGAACCGAGACCGATGGGTCTATTCTCTGCCCCTCGTCGGTAAATTCACTTGTCGGCATCAAACCAACGGTTGGCCTGACCAGTCGCGCGGGCGTTATCCCCATTGCGCACAGCCAGGATACAGTCGGGCCAATGGCGCGTACGGTGGCCGATGCCGCTGCGCTCCTGGGCGCGATCACCGGAGTAGATGCGCACGACGCCGCGACGAGGGCGAGCGTGGGCAAATTCTACACCGACTATACGCAGTTCCTGGACCCACAGGGATTGCAGGGAGCGCGCATTGGAGTTGCACGCCAGGTCTATTTCGGCTACAGCCCGAAAGCCGATGCCATCGCCAACGCCGCCATCGAGCGCATGCGCGAACTGGGAGCGACGATCATCGACAACGCGGATATTCCGACCGCGCAGCAGATGTCCAAATCAGAGTCGGAAATGACCGTGCTGCTGTACGAATGCAAAGCCGATCTCAACGCGTATCTGGCCGAGCTGCTCGACTCGCCGGTGCGCACGCTGGCCGATATCATCGCGTTCAATAACGCTCATGCCGACCAGGAACTGGCCTACTTCGGGCAGGAACTCCTACTTCGGGCGCAGGCGACTACCTCGCTCGATGACCCGGTCTATCTCGAAGCGCTCGCCGAAAATCAGCGTCTTTCACGGCAAGAGGGCATCGACGCGGTAATGGATTCACACCAGTTAGATGCGCTGGTCATGCCGTCCACCAGCCCGGCCTGGCCTATCGATCTTATCAACGGCGATCATTCCACAGGAAGCAGTTCCCAGCCAGCGGCCGTGGCAGGCTACCCGGCCATTACAGTTCCGGCAGGCTACGCTTTCGAGCTTCCGGTTGGTATCACCTTTATGGGCCGCGCCTACAGCGAACCCACGCTTCTCAAACTGGCCTATGCCTTTGAACAAGCAACGAAGGTGAGGCACGCGCCGCGCTATTTGCCCAGCGTACCGTAGCCCTGTTTGTCGTAGGGACAAGGGGCTGTGGTGAGGATGGGTGGGGGCCTTGTGCTTGTCCTGGGTGGGGCCGCGTGTGTTCAGGTTGTGCATTGGTAGGCACCCCAACAGGACGGGGACAAGCACAAGGCCCCCGCATCCGCCACACACCACACCTTGTCCCTACGCACGAGACCTGCTGCTTACCCCACCCGGGGACAAGCACAAGGCCCCCGCATCCGCCACACACCGCCCCTTGTCCCTACGCACGAGGCCGGGGAGGTGCTTCAGATGTCGCTTTACGACGTGTGAGTCGCGATGAAACTCAACACCTGGCGCCATGCATCGGCTGACGCTTCGGCAAAGTCGGTGGCGCGGCGGTCAAAGAAGCTATGCGGCGCGCCGGGATAGACGATGATTTTGTGTTCGACGCCTGCTTTGTCCAACGCCTCGTCGAACTCCTGTACCTGCTCTGGTGGGATGCCTTGATCGGCTCCGCCAAACAGTCCAAGTACCGGGTATTTTATATGTACCGCTTCTTCAAGCAATGTACCCCTGGCACCGGGGAATTTCCTGCTAAACCCTGAATAGAAGCCAATGACTCCGGCAAAGCCAAAATCCTGGGTGCCGGAGAAAAACGAGAGATTTCCGCCCATGCAAAAGCCGACGGTGAAGGTGGCCCTTTGCGTGCCTTCACCCGTGCGTAAATAGGCAAGCGCGGCGTTCACATCTGCGAAGAAATTGGGAAGCTGCATCTGCTGCACATGCGGCCAGAAATCAAACGACTCATCGCGCGAGGTGAGGCCAGCTGTGCGCCCAAAATAGTCAATGGCCAGGGCAGTAATGCCAACTTCGGCGAAGCGCAGCGCAAGTTCTTTGTAGAACTGGTGCAGCCCTCGCACATCGGGAAAGATGAGAATCTGGGCCTTGCCGGGACGTTCAGGATGGGCGATATACGCGGCGAAGCGGTTGCCATCCGCCGCCTTGAGCACAATATCTTCTCCATGAGCCGGGCCAGCGTCCCCCGGTGGATTTGGAGGAATGGCTTGATCGTCGTAACACATAGGTTATTTTCTCCTTCAAATTGTGTAGATTCAGTAGCCTGTTTTTTATCATGCCACACGTGCCATCAGATTGCAAAGAGTTGATTGTGATTTGCTTACATGCTGGTTGAGTTTTCTTAACCGAGGATACGGATACCCTGGGAATTGGAGTACTAAATAGTACAGAGAGCTAACCAAGCAGTGGTTAGCTCTCAGATTCACAGGTGAGGTATGCGTTGTACTATCTACTTAC
>VBHV01000001.1:3401-4223 GCA_005881995.1 Chloroflexota bacterium
CCTCCGGTGAAACAGCAGAATCAGCGATGAGGAGCAGCGTGGCTAACTCTATCATATGCTCAATCCTCTTGCTTTAGCTCACAGGTTCCTGTGGCCTGGATATTGTGGTACGTAGGAGTAGATAGATGATCCAGAAGCCCAGGCCGTACACCGCCATAGCAATGAGTGTCGTCCATTCAAAGACATGGATGCCAAAACTTGGATCCCTCACGATGCCTACAAATGGTGCGTCAAAAACTCCGCTCAGGTTATACAGAAAGTTTGCGAAGGGGTTAAACGGGTCTGCTCCTATTAACTTCAAGAGAAAACGTAGTAGGAGTATCACTTCCACTACGGCCAGTACCCAGCGCAGGTAGTCCATGGCCTTAGCTACTCCATAGGCAGCAGTATTCGCTCTTTCCTCGTCGCGGACCGCCCTCCTCTGGTCAGGACGTATCTCGTTCCGACCATAAGGATACTGCGGCGCATTCGTCGCGTTCGGATTGTACGATGGTGGAGGGACCGGCTGCTGGCGAGCTGGTGGAACAGGGTTGGCCTCGGTTGGCTGCGTATTAATCTGGTCGTCTGAATATGGGTTAGGTTGCATACTGTTCTCCTTCTTTACTCTAGCTATACATCTCAGTGTTTTTCTAGAGGTGAGGATGCTGGTACTCTCGCCGAACTCAGCAGCGATACCTCTTCCTCATTGATTTGCGAACATGATTCCATGATTCTCTTTTAACACGTAGCAGAAGCATAAAAGGACGCGATGGGGAGGAATCACTTCACCATATAATACCCAACGCCGGGTTCGGTCATAATAAGGAGTATACAGGCAAACCC
>VBHV01000002.1 GCA_005881995.1 Chloroflexota bacterium
CATCCCATCAATTCCAGATCTGCCGTAGGGACCTGAATTATTGCGCCCGCGTGCATACAGCAGATGTCTACATCGGCTTCTCTATCTTCTTCTTTCATCTATTGATACGTCGAAAGTCACCTTTTTTACACCTGATGTCCGTAGGGACAAGGTGCGTCTGGGGCGGATGCGGGGGCCTTGTGCTTGTCCCCGTCCTGTTGGGTCGCCTGCCAAAAACACCTTGCATATCATTGCAATCGCACCATCCCCAAGGACAAGCACAAGGCCCCCGCCCATCCACCCCGCCGCACCTTGTCCCTACATCAAACCCAACAATTGCTCATTGACCTTAACTTGAAGCTTGTTCATGCGTCTTTATTGTATCATAGCCTCGGATCACCATTATGAGCTTCTTATGCTTCTGGTGGCAGCAAACCCGCGCGTATGGCGAAGCGCACCAGGTGCGTAATATCGTGCAAACCGAGCTTCTCCATCACATTCGCGCGGTGAGCCTGCACAGTCTTAATGCTGACGACCAGCTGGTCGGCAATTTGCTGGTTGGTGCATCCCTCGGCAACCAACTTCAACACCTCCATTTCGCGAGGGGTAAGCACGCGCAGCTCGGGGGCGCGATGCATGTCCCTTGAAGACTCCTGGCGGCCTGCTGATGCCGTGTCGAATGATCCCGCCACATAATTACGGATGAGCGCCTTTGCCAGGCCGGGATAGAGGAAAGCTCCTCCCTGGGCTACAGCCTGGATCGCCATATGCAGTTCGGTCGGCGCGGCCTTTTTCACCAGGTATCCAGCCGCGCCTACACGTAACGCTTGCAGGAAATATTCCTCGCTTTCGTGCATGGTCAGCATCAATACCTGCGTAGCTGAATGTTCCTCCTGATCCTCGCGAATATGCCGGCATGCTTCCAGGCCATCCATATCTGGCATCGTAATATCCATCACCACCACGTCTGGATGCAGGTCGGAAGCCAGCGCCACTGCTTCTCGCCCGGTACGCGCTTCACCTACTACCTGTATATCTTCTTGTAAAGCGAGCAGCATCTTGAGGCCGTGACGCAAGATATCATGGTCATCGGCGAGCAACACGCGAATAGGCGTTGTGTTCGTATTATGAGGCATAGACGGCATCCTCCTTGCGTGGAATTGAGAGAGGTAATATGGCTTCTACACTCGTCCCCTCTCCTGGCCGCGATGAGATGACCAGCTTGCCGCCGAGTAAGGCTGCTCGTTCACGCATTCCGATAATGCCCAACCCAGAAGAGCGTTTAGTGGGATCATAGCCGCAGCCATCATCGGAAACGTGCAAAGAGATGGACTGAACGTCCTGTTTGAATGTGATGCTGACCTTCTGTGCCTGGGCATACCTTGCCGCGTTGGTGAGGCATTCCTGGGCGATACGAAAAAGGGTTGTGGCGTACAGGGCGGGATATTGCCGCTCCCTCAATGTTCCTTCTAAACCGTCAATGTGTAACTCAACCGGTAGCTGGAGGCGCTGCCGGAAGTCCTCAGCCAACCAGCGCAGCGCGGCATCCAGGCCAAGATCGTCCAGCACGCCGGGGCGTAACTGCAGCGCCAGGGTTCGCACGTTTTCCAGTGTCCCCTGTGTCAGCTGTGCCAGCTCTTGCAGTCCTGTCTGGAGTTGCGGGCGTACATCCTTCAGCATGCATGTCTCT
>VBHV01000003.1 GCA_005881995.1 Chloroflexota bacterium
TGGCGTTCGGTGGGTCACCGGTAATGAGTGACATCTCGCCAAAGCATTCGCCACGGCCTAACTGAGTGATGATGTAGGGTTCCGCCCCGCCGCGCTCCTCCCACTTTCCGCTATCCTGACCCAACGGGGTCTGTCCCCTGGGCGTAGTAAAGGCTGTTCCCGCCTCCGGCGCACCGTCTTGCAGCAGAATACTTACCTGGCCCGAGGCAATTATGTACAGCCGACCATGCCAGATACCCCGTTCGAGAATGCGCTCGCCTCGTTTACAGTTCACGGGCTGCAAGCGGGCGAAAACCTCTGCAATTTCCTGCGGCTGCAAACCATGGAACAGCTTACTGGTCTTCATTACTTCATCCAGTTCCACATTTTGCCCATACTGGTACAATTGAGGCTCTGGTGTCTTCGGGTTGGACCCTGATGGTGGTGGATTGTCTGCAAATGGATCCATGTTCATACTGCTTTTCATCTTCCCTTGCTATTGGTTCATTAGCTTATGTGAGATACCAAATCCAATGAATCACACTTAAAACGATGGGAGGCTCATTTATTTCAGCTACGGGGTCTACAGTATGGTTGACATAAATATATTCTATTATAACAAAGATACCTCCTTCCACGTTATGAAAGCTCAACCCCGGTTGGCAAATCACAACATGTTTTTAAGCATTTCTGCCAGAAATCTCCACTCCCCTGCTCTATACTCGCTAGCAGTATAGAATTTAGTCTATTCTTGCCTCGTATAAACGCGGGCATTGTCGCCAATCAGAATGACTATGCCTACTCGGGGTTTCAACCACACTGCATCAGGAAGGAATGTACAGCCAGTATGCGAGCTACCACCAATCAAAACGCGCGGACAACGCTACGGTGGCGTGCAATCATAACCCTTATCGCCCTACTCGCCGCCATGCTCTCCTTCCTGCTGGTTTCACCAAGTTTCTACGGGAAAACGCACGCTGCTTCGCCTTCAGTTTCCCAACCAGGTGGGTGGTTTACCTATGGATATAATCCAGGACGGACAGGATACAATTCCAACGAGATGATCATCAATCCGACCTCGGCCAGCTCGATCAAATTGCTGTGGAGTGTTAAGACTGGCAGTATTATTTCGGTCCAACCTATCGTAGCCAAAGGCCTGATTTACTGGGGATCGTGGGATGGTATCTTTCACGCGACACGCTCCAATGGCACCCAGGCCTGGACCGCGAATCTGGGTCGGACGCCCACCCCTTCCGGGTGCTCAGGTAGAGAACACGGGGTGATGGGCGCAGCTACCTTTGCCTCTGTACAAATCAACGGCGTCTCTACTCCGGTAATCTTTGTGGGCGGCGGAAAGGATGTCTTCTATGCGCTCAATGCCACAACGGGAGCGATTCTCTGGCAAGATGCGTTGTCCTCGCCGCCGACAGAGATCTGGGCATCCTCAGCGTTCTACAAAGGGAGTATCTACATTTCTACCTCCTCCTGGGGCGATTGTCCGCTGGTACAGGCACACATATTTCGTCTGAACCCTGCCACAGGCACCATTGAGAACACCTTTAACGTTGTTCCTAACGGCTGCACCGGGGCGAGTGTCTGGGGTTCCGTCTCTATCGATACGACGAATAGTACTCTCTATTTTGCGACAGGCAATGGCGGATCGTGTTCGCAAAACGAGACGACAGCCGTTGCTATCGTGAAGCTGAATGCCACAAACCTATCCTTCATCGCTTCCTGGCGGGTGCCCGCGTCACAATTAGGGCCAGACAGCGATTTCGGCAATACGCCGACCGTTTTCACCGCCACTATCGGTGGCACCACACACCGCTTAGTAGGGGTTGCCAATAAAAATGGCGTCTATTACGCGCTTGACGAGGCCAACTTCGCTCAAGGTCCCGTGTGGCAGCATACCATAGCTGTGTCTGGACAAGACCCCGAGGCTGGCCAGGGTAGCATTTCGCCGAGCGCGTGGGATGGCAACCATCTCTATCTAGGAGGCGGAAATACCTCCATTAACGGTCAGTTCTGCCAGGGGGCAGTCCGCGCCGTCAATCCCGCCACAGGAGCGTCTATCTGGCAAACCTGCCTCAACGAAGGAGCAGTGATTGGTGCAGTTACCGTTGTTCCAGGAGTTGTGGCAGTCGGAGAGGGGAATGCTCTGGCATTGATGAACGCCTCGAACGGCAGTGTGCTCGCCAAACGGTTTGATTCTGGCACTTCCTCGAATAAATATTATGGTGGACCGAGTATCTTCAACGGGGTCGCCTACATAGGCAATGAGGATGGCAATTTCTATGCCTATGGAAATGCTTCACAAGCCACACCTACGCCGCCCCCGTCTCCGACGATTCTGCCGACCTCAACGCCCGGCACCATCATAGCACGGGACACCTTCCATCGCGCCAATCAGTCCCTCTGGGGAACAGCCTCCGACGGCAATGTCTGGGGTGCTGACGCCAATACTCAAAGCGTCTTCTCCATCGCAAACAACACTGGCCAGATCTCGAACGGCAACGGCATTTATAACGCCGTGCTTGGACCTGCCATCGGCAATTCCGAAGTGCTGTTCAGCGGCACCATCAATAGCTTCAATAACAGCAATTTTGGCGCGGTACTGCACTGGTCAGATACAAATAACCTCTACAAGGGATACATTGATGGCAGCCATGTAATTATTCAGAAGCGCGTCAATGGAGTTTCCACGATTATCGGCTCAACTCCATTCACCGCCACCGCCGGCAAATCCTATACCGTCCGTTTCCGCATCGTAGGCTCCACGCTCACCATCAAAGCCTGGCAAACGAGCACACCAGAGCCGACAAGCTGGATGGCCACAGCGACCGATAGCACCTTCTCATCCGGCTCCTGTGGATTACGCACCCAGGTGCAAAGCGGGACAATACTCGATGTAACCTCTTTCCAGGCAACGGCACAATAACGGTCTCTCACTATTGCAGTGCGCTTTCAACTCGCCACAGAAAGGCCTGTACTGTCTGCATATATAGCTCAGGCTCCTCGACATGCGCCAGGTGCGAACTGTTTTGCAGT
>VBHV01000004.1:0-2586 GCA_005881995.1 Chloroflexota bacterium
AGACGCTCGATGCAGTCTAATAACTCGGCTATATTGAACGGTTTGGAGAGCAAGGTCAGGTTACGCTTTGCAAATTCGGTATTGAACTCCCGATCAATGGTAGCCGCCGTCATGATGATAGCAGGTATATGCTCAAACCCTTTGCATGCGTGTAAGGTCTCGTAGAGTTGGAGTCCCGTGATAGTAGGAAGTCGTAAGTCGAGGATGAAAAGGCGAGGCTTTGCCGCCTGGATTTCCTGAAACCGTTTGAGTATCTCTACTCCGTTCGCAAGAGACAAAACATCGTAGGTTGTCTCCGTTTTGATACAAGCGGTGATCATCTCACGGATAGCCTCGTCGTCTTCTACCAGGATGATATCGAAAGAGGCTGGCTCTCGGCTCTCTGGTTGCACGCCGTGAAGTGGAACCATAGCGATTATCCTCCTAATTCTTACAGAGAAAAATCCTTTCAGCGCCTTTCGGCAAGGTCCGCACACAAAGTGAAACGAAGCTTTAAACTTTTTCCAAGAACTAATAGAAAAATTCCACTATCCCCGCCATAGTATAGCACAAACGTCGTGTTTCTTCTAGTCGTTTTGGAGGTGAATGAATGTCGGGAGTCAAAGCTGAGAAGTTTGGTATATGGAGCGGGTTCCCCATACCCTCCGTGTTTCCCACCTCACCCCTGCCCGGCCCCCGACCGCTCCGAGGGTGAGCCATTGCTTTGATAGTGGGTTTCGAGGGCTTGTACCAACTCGTGGAAGGCCCGGACGAGGTGATAGTTGCGCAGCCGGTAATAGACCGTGGTGCCCTCTTTGCGAGAGCTCACTAGGTGCAGTTTCAGCAGCTGACGCAGGTGCTCCGAGGTTGTGGAGGGAGCCAGCCCCAACTGGCGGGCAATCTCCCCTGCATAGAGTTCGTACCCATCTGGGGAATCCTGTCCATTGGGCGGGATAAGCAGCTCCAGAATAGAGCGCCGACTTTCGTCACAGGCAGCATCTAAAAACTGATTGATAAAGCGATCTACCGAGGGAGGACGCCTATCGGGTCTTCTCCTCGAGGAAGATGTATCCTTGTCGCTTGCCATAGTAATATACTCCTATCTTACATGCTGAGCAGCGAATGAAGTTTTGCATATAGTATGTCTTTCTCTGGACACGTGCGAGTTGAGCTTTGCGTTTCGTTCAAAGCATGAAGGCGAAGTACCTGGCGAGCGTGAGCAAGGCTGTTATTTCTTCTGTTCCGCAAGCAGTTTTTCTATGGTTGCAAAGAGATCATTGAGTTCAAAGGGTTTGCTGAGGAAGGTGATCTTGCGTTTTCGCATTTCTTTAGCGGGGGGGGATACAGCGCTCATCATGACTATGGGGATGGTTTCTAAACCCTCAACTAAGTGTAGATGATCGGCGAGTTTAAGACCATCGATACCTGGAAGGGAATAATCAAGAATGAACAGGCTCGGTTTGATGGAATTAATAGTTTCTAAGGCACGCGCGGCATCAGTCACATGGAGGACTTGATATGGCGTTTCATCCTTCAAGGCTTGAGCAATAAACTCACCTATATCCTCGTCATCGTCAACGACTAATAAGATGGTTTGACGGTTTGTCTCGTTATGAGTTGTAGCTTCCGGCTCGTCGCTCGTCAAAGATCACCTCCTCTATTTCGGTAGATAACGAAATATTAACTCTTCTAAGAATACGTGCAACGAGTAATCAGCGTTTCAGGGGGTGACTTTCTGGCTTTTTGGCGCGAGTTGAAGCTGATATGCCTAACGTTTCTTCTTTTCCTCTTCATCGCTGAGCGTAGACAGATGTTTATGCGTCTCCAACGCATGCTTGATGTTGGCCAGCAGGTGGTCGATGTCGAATGGTTTGAAGATTACGTGAACACCCTGAGAGACCAGGTAGCCTTCTTGCTCGCGCACCATATTGAGAGCTGCGGTACAGACGATTACAGGAATAGATGCCGTTGATCTCTGCATTTTGAGCATTTGCAACATCTGCCAGCCGCTCGTCTGGTCACCAAAAATAAAGTCCAGGATGATGAGATCAGGATTGATCTGTTCGACATCAGCGATCTGCTGGATGGGGAAACCGGCTAATATGACGTCATACCCCTCGGTTTCGAGTAGGATACGGAACAGCTCTAAGATTTCTTGCGTGTCATTAACGACCAGAATACGGGTTGACACTTACTTGCTCCTTCTGTGTAAGAATGTTTACCCCTGGAATAATAACATACTTGCAATATTCGTACGAAAGAGCTTATCTACTCGATATGTGCAGCCCTCTTTCAGAGTATTCTGTTCGGTACTCGATTCAGGCCATAGATGGCTTGAGCCAACTCTTCGAGGGTCGTAACGGATGGGTTCGCAACCAGGTCTTCGATGATCCAGTTCAGGTCGCGGTAACGGTGCAGGAGGGTATAGGCCATCAGGCGGTGCGTCAGATTTTCGTTTAGATCGGCGCCGGTAAGGCCGTAGGCTTGCAGAAAGGCGCTCAGGAGGTCGGGGCGTCCGAGCATCATGAAGAGGCCCACCGAGGCAAAGTCGTATTCATAGAAGCCGATGCGCGCATCATCGAAGTCGAAGAACCCGCTTAGTTGCCA
>VBHV01000004.1:2729-4457 GCA_005881995.1 Chloroflexota bacterium
ATGGGCCAGTCCATCTCAAGGCCGGAGAAATCCGCGATGGAGAGGCTATGCAGTTCCGCCAGGAGCTTCCCCAGGTCGATGGCGAGAGCGCGCTGGTTCTCGTACTCTAGAGTGTCGCAGATATCGATGAGATAGGTACCTTTCAAGCGGCTCATAACGATGTAGGGCCAACCCTCCAGTTCGCCATGCGCATAGATTTGTGGCGTGGTGACAGGCAGCTTGCCATAGATATGTGCGGCCACGGAGCGGTCTGCCTGTACTTCGCGTTTCCAATAGGGCGGAAAGAGCTTGATGATAAGCTCTTGGCCAATGGCGAAAACGACATTGGTGCCACCACCCAAACGAACAAGTGGCGCAGCGGGCAGATCGTGCCGCTGGCAAATTGCGCGCATGGCAGGAAGCCAGGTCATCGTTATGTCTTCCCGAAGCGGCACATAATCTGCGCGGCTGGTGACCCTTGGTAAAAGTGGCTCAGATTGTCTCTGCATGTGAAGCGTTAGAACTCCTTCAAAAAGGTGATCCAACCAACTTTCCTCACAAAGCCCAGGCGCTCATTGATGGCGATCATGGCGGTGTTTGGGGAGTCGTTCCATGTTTTAATATGCCCACACCCCTGCGCCCTGGCATAAGCGATGCTGCGCAGCTTGAGCGCCAGCGCAATCCCACGGTGACGGTAGGAGCGTTTGACTCCTGTGAGGCTATTGGTCAGGTCAGTATCTCCTTCGCTCTCCCACAGTGAGGTTGTGCCAACATACTCTCTGTTGTGCAATGCTATAAAATGCGCGTCATGTTTCAACTGGGGATTGTCGATAAACGTTTCGACATAAAACTCGTAATTTGCTGCAGTGCTTTCATCCAGGGTCGGTATATCCCGCGCGACTTCGTTATCCAGTTCATAAAGCTTGCGATAGCATTCAGGGTCGGATGCCAGTTCTGTGAGCGTCTTGATCTCGATACCCTGGTCGCGTAACTTTTCTTCCAGTCCCTGGTAGGGTGCGGAATCAAATGTTGTCAGATCCAGGCGCGATTCCCAACTTCTCCATACATTGCGAAAGCCACGCGCCTCTAAGAAGCGTATGCTGGCAGCCATATCCTCCCGCACCTGGCTGCGTACAGCTATTGGATCATGCTGCTGCAATCCCTGCATGACCTGGTCATAGAGGGCTGAACCGATACACCGGCGTTGAACGTCGGGATGAACCACGATGTTTATCCAGAATTTGCGTGGGTGATACTCTTCAAAAGTCTGGCCATACTCACCTATTCCCACGCTACGTTCATCGTACTCGGCGACCCAACGTGCATACTTGTGCGTAGGGTCACGATGTTCGTCCCAGTAGCGCATCTCGTCTTCCGTGAACTTATAGTCGGGAAAGATCGCGAGATGGATAGCAAGCATCGCGGTATAATCACCGGACGCGAATGGCCGAATATGGAGATGCACAGAAGTCTCCTTGGGATTGGGCACAATGATTTGCGCCCCTACATCTATCCCATAGCGATTTTTTTATACGATAAACTTGCCTTTTTCGTAACACAGCTGCCCATCGGCGTACACTCTACCATCCTCGCGGAGATCGCAGACCATGTCCCAGTGCAGGGCGGATTGGTTCACGCCGCCGGATTCGGGGAGAGAAGCACCAAGCGCCATGTGCATGGTACCGCCGATCTTCTCATCGAACAGGGTATCTTTTGAGAAACGCTGGATGTTGTAGTTCAAGCCAAAGG
>VBHV01000004.1:4496-6168 GCA_005881995.1 Chloroflexota bacterium
ATGACTTTGCCATCGCGGAAGGTCAGTTGCACATCCGCGACCTCGTTTCCGGCGAAAATAGCCGGGTAGGTAAAGCGCACGGTGCCGTTGACCGAGTTTTCGATCGGACCGCTAAAGACTTCTCCGTCGGGAAAATTTTCTGTTCCAGCACAGTTGATCCATTTTCGACCACCAACGCGATAGGTGATATCTGTTCCTGGCGCGATGATATGGATTTCATCATGCTTTTCGAGAAATTCAACGATACGCTGCTGTTGTTTATATACGTTGCCCCATGCCGCTATGGGGTCATCCCGGTCGAGCATCCCGACGCCATATACAAAATCTTCGAAATCGCTCAACGACATGCCCGCGTCCTGTGCGCTGGAATGCGTTGGGAAAAGTGTGCCACACCAGCGCGCTTCGCCCGATGCGATACGTTCAATCGAACGTTTAAAGATGGCCGCGCGGGAACCATTTCTCAATGCCATACGCGCAGGGTCAGCTCCACTTAACGACCGGGTATTGCGCTGCGCCCAGATAGTAAGCACTGCATCGTAATACTCTATTCCTACCCTCTCAAGTTCAGAAATATGCGTGAGTTGCTCATCATTGCCTTCACGCAGCAGTATTTCGCCTAACCCGTCGATAGTAATATAGGTCTCCGGGTGAGCACCTGCGCGGAGGGCCTCGCGATAGACTTCGCGTATCAAAGGCGCGGCAATATCTGAACTCATGATGTTGAGCTTATCGCCCGGCTTGAGACGCAGCGAGTATTGGACTAAGACCTTTGCTAACTTCTGAAGACGAATATCGGCCATGAACTTATCCTTTCTGGTCAAACTTACGAATTATACTGCTGGCGAAACGCGGAGGCGGGCCGCAAGGGTCCCTACCGCTCCACCGCCGTGCTTTCTGTTCAGGCCATTGCTCACCAGCGTGCGGAGGGCGACCACAAGGGTCCCTACCGCTCCACCCAGCCACTCCCGCCCTGACTATAGACGAGCGAATTCGGGCAGAAAATCCGGGCAACATCGTGTAACAGGCTCTCTCTTTGGCAGGGTCAGTATAACATTGTTTCCACAGCAAGGGCAAGCGCAACTCTTGCATCTCTGCTTCAACATGCACTTTATGCAAAAATATGAAGCTCAGCCCTTGATAATGGAAGAATTTCAATTTATACTTTTGATGTACCATGGATGATAACTGCAAAGGAATGCGTATCTCTATAAGGGGGGGCATATGACAGACCGCACAGGCCAATCGTTGGGTCACTATACGCTTATACGCATGCTTGGACGTGGTGGCTTCGCTGACGTGTATCTCGGCGAACACATCTACCTGAAGACACAGGCTGCCATCAAGGTGTTGCACGCGCAAATTTCGCAAGATTCGATGGAACAATTTCTTGCCGAGGCCCGGACGATTGCGCGCCTGATGCATCCGCATATTGTACGCGTCCATGATTTTGGTGTCGATAATGCTACTCCATTTCTGGTTATGGAATACGCGCCAAATGGCACGCTGCGCCAGCGTCACCTCAGGGGCACAGTGCTACCGCTCGCGCTGGTCGTTCCCTACAGCAGGCAAATAGCCGGAGCATTACAGTACGCGCATGACCAGCGGCTCATCCACCGGGATGTCAAGCCGGAGAACATGCTGCTGGGATACAATAACGAGGTGTTGTTGAGCG
>VBHV01000005.1 GCA_005881995.1 Chloroflexota bacterium
CGTAGAGCCACCAGACAGGGAGCGAACCAAGAACGGCTAGCAGCGGGATAGTCGCCACAATCAAGGTGCGCGCAATGTCCGTGAAAATCATCATACGCTTGCGGTCTATCCTGTCTGTCCACGCGCCAAGCACCAACCCGAAGAGCAGATAGGGCAGGAAGTTGGCCGCGCCAGAGATACCCAGGTTGATCGCGGAGCCGGTCATCTGGTAGACCAGCAGCGGTAAGGCGAACAGCGTGACCGAACTACCAAGATTTGAAATGGTCTGCCCCGTCCAGTATTTCCAGAAGTCGCTATTGAGCTTTTTAGCGGGCGTTTTCGCCGCCTGCGTATTCATTTGCATCGCAGTACTCCTAACCTTTGTACCCGTGGGAGACGTAGCATTTCTACAATTACAAAGCGTCCAATCAAACAGCATCGTCCGGTAGCGTCGTGCTGGGACCCTGCATATAGGTCGGGGACATGAACATAGCTACAAAGATGCCATATACCTTGCCGTCAGGGTCGGGTGTCTCGTTCAAAATCTCATCAAGCAGCGCATTAAACCGCTCATGGTAAGACCTGGCGCGCTCTGGTGAAAGCCGGATATGCGGAAAACTATCGAATCGGTAGGGGTCTTCATCAGAAGTGTATGCTGCTTCCGCCATCTCATCATACGCCTTTGACATGATCTCTAATGAAGCGGTTTCGTTCCCCTTTATCTCTTTTGAAAGTTCATACTTAAAAATCTTTGCCGTGCGTGTGTAGTAATTTGCGACGATGCCGCGTACCAGGCGGCGAGCCACCACCTTAGCCAATCCCGCCGCCTCGAGTACGTGCAGGTGATGCCCAATCGCGCCTGGACTGGCACCAAGCCGATCCGCAATCTGTTTGGCTGTAGCTGGCTGGTTCTGAATAATCCCCAGGATGCGCGAGCGCGTCCGATCACTAATCGCCTTGAACTGCTGTAGTGAAGTAATGGAGACGCTTTGCGGCAACTCCGGCATCGTCACAGGCACATCATCCGATAGCACAGGAATATCATCGACGCTATCTTTACTTTTCAGAGTGTTCACACGCGTTTCCTTTCACCAAGAAGCAAAAATTAAGGTACGTATTGACTTTCCATTACGTGCTAAATATTTAGCACGTAATGGAAATATAGCATTAAAAAGCTAGAAAGTCAATACTTCGAGCCATTTTTTGGGGAAAACAATACACGCTTCTGTAATTTCTTCACAGAAGAAAGGTATAAAAGGGGAATAAGAAAGTATAAGGCTGCAGGTTGACAGCCAGGTTGGCTGTCAACCTTTGCTCAGCGCTTTTTCGCGGGTTGTTGGGCCTGGCAATATATGCCGTTACTCGGGACGGGAGCTCTGCTCTTCTTGATTGCCCTGATCTTTGAGATCGAAGAGGGCGCTGTTCGTCCTCTGCCGCAGAACTTTATTCGCCTCCTCCAACTGCACAACAGACTGGACAAAACGACCATATTCCCGCCGGAACAGCACGAACATAATCACGAGTGTCGCAATCCACCAGATCGTTTCGATGACCATGATGAGTGGAAATGGGATGTTTTGTCCAAAGGGAGACAGGGTGAAGGTTGATTGCACGATGATCCAACCAACCAGCGCGATGGTCTGCACTGTCACGAAGACAGAGATCCTGGAAGCGCGTCGTTCCATGTTAATGTTAAATGATGCCACGATGAAAGCCCTCCTCTCGAAACATATACCTCTTTTTACACAATACACTGGGAATCACCATAGACATATATACACCACTGCAATAAAAAAGGCAAGGGCAAAATGGTTTTTTCCTGACATGAGTGCTTAGCTGGGCCAGTTGCCACCATCGGCGTTGATGCACTGCTGTGTAATGTAGTCGGATTCGTTCGATGCGAGAAAGACGGCCAGACCTGTAATATCCTCGGGCTGCTCGATCCGACCGAGGGGGATCGACGCAATAGCTCTGCGCCTGGGCTCGCCAACCTCCAGGTTCATGATTCTGGCAAACTGCTTATCAACCTCTACCCAGAAAGGAGTGTCTACGACGCCTGGAGCAATTGCGTTGACATTGATTTTGTGTTCGGCCAACGCGAGCGCCATCGACTGGGTCATACTGATCACGCATGCCTTGCTGGCGCAGTAAGCCAGCACGTAAGCTTCGCCACGTCGTCCCGCCTGGGATGCCATGTTGATAATCTTCCCACCCCGGCCCTGCTTGATCATTACTTGCGCAGCAGCCTGGCTGCACCAGAGCAGCCCCTTGCAGTTAACGTCGAACATAAAATTCCAGTCCTGCTCGGTCGTTTCCAAAAATGGGATGATTTTGCCGACGCCCGCATTGTTCACCAGGATATCCAGGCCGCCAAACTGGTTGACCGCCGCATCTATCATTGCCTGGACCTGCTGCTGGTTACGCACGTCTACTGCTACCGCCAGCGCTTTGCCATTGCCGCCTGCGATCTCATCGACAACCTTTTGAGCGTCTGCCTGCTTGAGGTCACCGATCACCACCGCAGCGCCTTCCTGAGCATAGCGTAGCGCAATTGCGCGACCCATGCCTTGTGCCCCACCGGTTACAATCGCAATTTTGCCTTCTAGTCTCACTGTTTACCCTCCATATGTTGTGAATAGTGTGTTGATACGTTGTTGCTGCCTCTGGCTTCCATGCTAGCTGCTAATACACTCGCTTCATGATCGATGCTGATCGATGCAGGGTCTGTGAATAACTGCCAGGGCGACCGCGAGGGTCGCCCGTACAATAGACG
>VBHV01000006.1 GCA_005881995.1 Chloroflexota bacterium
TACTCAAGAAGAATACTTAGATTTGCGTTTTTGGGAGAAGATTGTGAAGTCTCGCTATTATCGAATGCAATATTGCTCCTGTCCCGGCGTTCGCAGAGGAAATGTGGGTAGCTCAGACCTCTGTGAACGTATGGCGTGCATTTGATTCTCCCTGGGTAAAAACTGGCGCTCCCCTTGCATGTCCCCTGTCTGAGCTACTACCTCACATACACCTTTTCGCATTGCATAGCATCTAGAGGAGATTCATGCTCATGACAAATACGACCAATACTTCGGCCAGGCCGATTTACCTGTATAACACATTGACGAGAAGCAAAGGATTGTTTCAACCACTGCACCCACCGCTCGTAGGCATTTACTCGTGCGGTCCTACCGTGTACAAGGATATTCATATTGGGAACCTGCGGACGTTTACCATGACGGACTGGATTCGCCGCATGCTCGAATACAACGGCTACGATGTCTACCTGGTACGCAACATCACGGATGTAGGGCATCTCCAGAACGATGTCGAGGAGAGCGGCGAGGACAAGTTAGAGTACGAAGCCCGCACAACTGGCCGGTCAGCTTACGAGATTGCCGCGCATTATACCCGGCAGTACATAGAAGACTCGGCGGAGATGAATATCCTGCCTCCACAAGAAAATCCTAAAGCCACCGACCACATACCCGAAATGCAGTGGATGACGGAGCAGCTCATTGAGAAAGGGCTGGCTTATGTCGCCGATGGCAACGTCTACTACGATGTCAGCCGCTTCCCTTACTATGGAGAGCTTTCAGGCAATACCGTCGAGAACCTGCGTGCCGGCGCGAGCGGGCGCGTGCAGTTGGAAACGGGCGAGGGGAAAGACGCGCCAGAGGATTTCGCGCTCTGGAAGCAGGGCGAGGAAACGCGGCAGATGAACTGGGAGAGTCCCTGGGGCATTGGTTTTCCCGGCTGGCATATTGAATGCTCCGCCATGGCGACCAAATACCTGGGCGAGCAGTTCGACATTCACACGGCCGCGGTTGACCTGATCTTTCCACATCACGAGGATGAGATCGCCCAGAGCCGGGGTGTGAGCGGGAAAGAGCCGGTACGGGTCTGGATGCACGGGGAGTTCCTGAACTTCAACTACCGCAGAGGGGACGAGAGTGAAGATGAAGTCGTCAAGATGTCTCGTTCAAAAGGCAACGTGGTGCTGCTGCGCGACCTTAAAGCCTGGGGCATCGACCCCATGGCATTTCGTTACCTGCTATTGACGGCCCATTATCGCTCAAAGCTCAATTTTACAAACGAGTCAATCGCGGCTGCGCAGAACGGCTTGAACAACCTACGCGCCGACCTGGCGGCGCTGCCCGTTGGTGAGCCAGCGGAGGCTTCAAGCGGCTGGTCGGAGGAAGCGCAGCGGGTACGCGATGCGTTTCATACGGCGATCAATGATGACCTGGACCTGCCCATTGCGTTGAGCATTACGCGCGAAGCAGCGCGCAACACCAAAATCGAGCCAGCAGAACGACGACGCCTGATCCTCGATTTTGATCGCGTCCTGGGATTACGCCTTGATACGGTTGAAGCCAATCAACCCAAAGCGATTACCGAGGAGGCGATGGCGCTGGTGAGCGCGCGTGACGAGGCGCGCGCAGCACGCGATTGGAAACGCTCCGATGAGCTGCGAGTGCGGTTAATCGATCTGGGCTACGAGGTGAGAGATACGCCGAGGGGGACGGAACTGGTGTAGGCTGGCGATTACGCAGAGACCTCGCCACGACCCTGGTAACCACTACGTGCAAGACTGCTTGCAAAAAAATCTTGCCACCATCGAGCAAAATCGCATAAGATAAAGCCCAGAAAGGCATTTGACTTGGTTGTTTTGTCGTGTGGACCAAAAAGTAGCAAACGCCATTTGTTTCGCATCAAGCCGCTCCATCTGCTATACTACTAGGTACAGATGAAGTTACAATCCCTATGCAGAAGGAGAGCAAGCGATGGCGTCCTGGTGGCAAAAGACAGTAGCGACGGCGGCAGGTGTAGCCGGTTTAGCTGGCGGAGCATATTATATGCTGATGCGCCGCCCACTGCCCAGGCAAAGGGGCGATGTGCATCTTCAAGGGCTGCACGAGCCGGTCGAGGTGATTACTGATCGCTACGGTGTGCCGCATATTTACGCGCAAAATGAGGATGACCTGTTCTATGCCCAGGGCTACGTACACGCGCAGGAGCGATTGTGGCAGATGGAACTCAATCGACGCATTGGCGCGGGCAGACTCTCCGAGATCTTTGGCGAAATCGCGATTGAAGCGGATCGCTTTGCGCGCCGCCTGGGTATGCACCGCGCATCGTCTGCGGCATTCGAGCATTTGCCAGCGCACAGCCGCCGCATCCTCGAAGCCTATACGCGCGGCGTGAATACCTTTATTGAGCAGCACCGGCGTAACCTACCGCTCGAATTTACCATCCTGCGTATTAAACCGGCCCCCTGGCAGACGGCGCACAGCATCCAATGGTCCAAGATGATGGCATGGAACCTGGGCGGCAACTGGGAGACAGAGGTAATTCGCGCACGTATCGTCGCCCGCTTGGGAGCCGAGCGCGCCGCTCGCCTGGAAGCTGGCTATGATCCCGCACATCCCCTGATTGTTCCGCCGGGAGTAGAATACCGGGGAGTCAACCTTGGTCTGCTTGAGCAATACGAGCAGCTCAAGCAGTTAAGCGGCTTTGGCATGTTGGGCGGCAGCAACAACTGGGTCGTTGACGGCACTATGACTACTACCGGCGCACCCATCCTCTGCAATGATCCTCATCTCGGACAGGCCGCACCATCTATCTGGTACGAATGCCATCTCGTGGCGGGCGATATCGACGTTGCCGGAGTGAGTTTTCCCGGCGCGCCCGGCATCGTGATTGGACACAACCGGCGCGTTGCCTGGGGTCTTACCAATGCCGTGTCCGATGTTGAAGACCTCTACATCGAAAAATTTCATCCAGAACATCCCAACCGGTACGAGTACATGGGTCAATGGGAAGAGGCGCAAGTTATCCGCGAAGAGATTCTCGTCAAGGGATCGAAAACGCCCATTATAGAGGAAGTGCGTGTCACCCGGCATGGGCCAATTCTGACCACCTTGACGCCGCCAACTCAAAATAAGGCGAGCAGCAATGGGAACCGGGCGAATGAACTACAACTGGCCCTGCGTTGGGCGGCGCTGGAAAAACACGATATTATTTCAGCCGTGCAGAAGATGAATCATGCCACCAACTGGGAAGAGTTTCGCGATGGGCTGCGCGATTGGGATGCGCCGCCGCAGAATGTCGTTTATGCCGACGTTGACGGCAATATAGGCTATGTCATGGCCGGAGCTATTCCCATCCGTGCCAAAGGACAGGCGCTGCTGCCCACTCCCGGTTGGACAGGTGAGTATGAATGGACGGGCTATATTCCATTTGAGGAGCTGCCGCACACCTTCAACCCGGCGCAGCATTTCATTGCCACTGCCAATAACCGCGTGGTGGATGATAGCTACCCTTACTACATCACTCATGAATGGCTGAATGGCTACCGCGCTCAACGCATTCGCGATCTGCTGACCAGCAAGGGCAAACTCTCACTCTCCGACATGGCGGCTATTCAAGCCGATCAATACTCCTTGCCCGCCGTTGAGATAGTGCCGCATATCCTCAAACTCTCGGCCACTACACCCACGGAAAAAGAGGCGCTAGAAAAACTGCGCGTCTGGAACTATATCCTTGCTCCTGATAGCGCAGCCGCGGCCATCTACAGCGTCTTCCTGTTTAAGCTCGAACGTATCGTCTTCCGGGCCATGTTCGGCGATGATGAAGTCCTGCTGCATACCTACCTGGGGGTGGGCGCAACTATCCTGGCTCCGCAAAATGGCTATGCCAGCCGCAGCAAGCCGCTCTTGATCCGCTTGCTCAACGAACATGACGATGCCTGGTTCGCAGATTCGTTGATCGGGAATGGCCCCAAATCGTGGGATGTGGCCCTGAAGAGTGCATTTCACGCGGCCATCGAGGAGCTGCGTGATAAGCTTGGCGATAATGTCTCGCGCTGGAAGTACGGGGCCATACATAAGATGACCTATAATCACCCGTTAGGTATGGTGAAGCCGCTCAACAAAATCTTCAATCGCGGGCCATATTCCGTTGGCGGCGATATCGATACCGTCAATATGGGCGCATCGCTGGTAAACCAGCCCGAGACGGTTATCACGGTGCCATCATACCGCCAGATCGTCAACCTTGCTGATCTCAAGGCCTCGCTGTCCGTGCATCATCCCGGACAGTCGGGTCATCCCGCCAGCAAACACTACGATGACTTTATCAAGCTCTGGCTGAAGGTGGAGCATCACCCGATGCTTTTTGAGCGCAACATGATCGTAGAAAACGCGGCGGGCGTACTGCTGATGACGCCGAAGTAGCTGCCTTTTGTCGATTTATTCTCGCTCAGAAACCTGCGCACTCACGGGCTCAGCGTGGGATTTGACGTGGGCTTTGCGCAATTTCACACGCTCTTCCTTTTTCTCTTCGCGGTGCCATTTCATGGCGTAGAAGAACAATTCGCGGAAAGCACGCAGTATGACGGCGGGTTTAGCCCCGGTAGCTTTGCCGCCCCGGCGAGGGAGGTGGCGCACGCCAAGCTGGGTATAGGTGTAGCCTGCGCGCGTAAACTTGTAGAGGATTTCAGCGTTTATCATGGCCCCGCGCGTCTCCAATGTATGCTCACGGAAAAAATCAGCGCGGTAGAGTTTGAAAGCGCAATCTACGTCACGCACGTAGACGCCGAAGACCATGCCGACCAGGATTTTCCAGCCCCAGGCGTTAACCTTACGCATCCAGGTGTCCTGGCGATGAACACGATAGCCCAGTACCGCGTCAAATTCGCCAATAAAGGGGAAAAAACACTCCAGATCGTGGATATCGAACTGGCCGTCGGAGTCCATAAAAAAGGCCAGGTCTTTGGTGACAGCCTCAAAGCCGCTCACGAGAGCCGCGCCGTAGCCTCTATTCACCGGGTGGTGAATGACTCTCAGGCAGGTATGCGCTTCCGCAATGGTATCCAGAATGACGCCTGTGCGGTCCCGGCTGCCGTCATCGACGACGATGACTTCGAAGTCTTGCATCCATGTTGTTAGCGTATCTATGACTTCGTGTACAGTATGGGCAATTGCTTCCTCTTCGTTGTGCGCAGGCATGATGACCGAAAGGCTGCAACCGGCGATCTTTTCTTTCGAGGCTGAACTTTCCTAACTACGTACTCCATGCGCGTGGCCTGTCCAAGAGCGTCCTGTTCTTCTGATA
>VBHV01000007.1 GCA_005881995.1 Chloroflexota bacterium
GTCTGCGTATCTCATACCTCGCCCGCGACCGCGAAATGCAAACGCTTTCGGGTGGCGAGAAGGCCAGAGTAGGGCTTGCCGCACTGTTACTGCGTTCGCCTGATCTGCTCTTACTCGATGAACCGACCAATCACCTCGATGTTGCCAGCCTGGAATGGCTCGAGTCCTATATCGCCCGCTATAAAGGCGCGGCGCTGCTCGTCTCGCATGACCGGCAATTCCTCAACCGCGCCGTTAACTCGATCTTCGAGATTGATGAGCATACCCACCATCTCAAAAAGTACGAGGGAAACTACGACGCCTATGTACAGGCAAAGGAAGCCGAACGCCTGAAGTGGGAGGAGGATTACGAGCGGCAACAGCAGGAAATCAAAGAACTGCGCAAGCGCATGCGGGAGACGGCGCGCAATGTCGCCCATAATCGTCCTCCCAAAGACGGCGATAAAATGGCCTACGACTTCTTCGGCGGGCGTGTGCAAAACACCATCTCACGCGGCGTGCGCGCCGCCGAGGAACAACTGCGGCGCATCGAAGAAGATCCCATACCCAAACCCCCTAAGCTCATGCAGGTCAACTCCTTCTTCAACGCTGAGCCACTTCAGTCCGAGATCGCCATCAACACAAAACACGTAACCAAATGCTGGGGTGCGCAGTGTGTCCTCAAAGACGTGAGTTTCACCATTGGCGCGCATGCTCGCATCCTGCTCTTTGGTCCCAATGGAGCGGGCAAAACCACGCTGCTCAAAATTATCATAGGCCAGGAGCAAGCCGATGATGGAACAGTAAGCATAGTGGAAAGTGCGCGTATTGGCTACCTGCCCCAGGACCCACATATAGACGCGGCGAAAACCGTCATCGAAACCTACCGCTATGGACAGGTAGGATACGAAAGCGAATTTGTAGGCCGCTTGATCGGCTACGGCCTGTTCCGCCTCGAGGACATGCACAAAAAAGT
>VBHV01000008.1 GCA_005881995.1 Chloroflexota bacterium
TACTTTGAAAGCGATGCGCCCGCGTTACAGGGTCTCAACAACATCGTCCGGCAGCTTCGTTACATCCTCACTACCTACGCGAATAGCAACTACTTTTTCCACTGGCATGGCAAGCCGGTAATCTTTTTCTGGAATCCGCTGGGAAACGGGCGCACGCTCGCACTATGGCAGGCGGTACGCAGCCAGGTTGATCCCCATAACGCCACCATCTGGTCGGCAGAGGGCGTCGATACCAGCCTGCTGAACGTGTTCGACGGGCTGCACCTCTTCAGCGCAGCCTACTGGGGTATTTTGCATAACAACATTGCCGCGGTAGACCAGGGTTTCCGCGCGAAGATCAACGCCTTTAACCAGGCACACCATACCCAGAAAATCTGGGCAGCAGGAGTCCTGCCGGGCTATAACGATACAAAGGTACCTGGACGCAAAGGAACTTATATTGTGCCACGCAACAACGGCGCAACATATCGCATGAGCTGGAACGGCGCCCTCTCGAGCAGCCCCGACTGGGTCACCATCACCACCTTCAACGAATGGTTTGAGGGCGCCATGATCGAACCGAGCGTAACCTACGGAACCCAGTACCTCGACATCACCCAACAATTCGCCACCCGATGGCACGGATGAACTACACCACATACCTGTACAAAGCGAATTGGTTATTGGGATAGCCCACAAACCACAAAGCAGCACCGCCTCTGGTACTCACAGGCGTAACCTGTACCAATTGTCCATTGGTAGGAGGCGTTGTCACCTGGCTCCAACTATCCCTGGCGGGATCGTAGCTCAGTATGAACGCCTGGGGCGCCTCGGAATACGAAGGCGGCACGCTATTGACCGACCCGTTTAACGGTGTTCCGCCCAAAGGTGGGGTTCCCACAGGCTGGGTAACAGCAGGCGGAGTTGTGACAATTGTAGGCCGGATTGGTGGTATCGCCGTCCCAGGTACGGCGGTTCCCTGTCCTCCAGGCACACTATAGGTCATAGTTGGCGAGGCATAGACATGTCCATCGGCGCTGACAAACCAGTTCTGAATGCTGGACTGGTCAGGTGCCTTGGCCGCCAGCTTCCAGGTCGCGCCTCCGTCCCGGCTGACTTGAAGCTGGAAGAAACCAATAGGATCGTTGGGTAGCGATTGCTGCGGTTGACCGCTTGGCGCCACCAATGGAAGCGGCCCAGGCGTTCCGCCGACGTAGAGAATTTGCGGATTGTTGCTGGCGATTTGCAGTTGCGACCCAAAGGGCAAGGCATGCAAAAGCAGACGCCAGTTCGCGCCGTTGTCGGTAGTCTTGTACAGCGCTTGATCGATGGCAAAACCGGGTATCGGGTTCTGCGGTTGGGTACTCTCGACGGGGAACCAGGGTTTTCCAACCAGTTCATAAATGGTCCCTGGATGAGCAGGGTCGAGAACGTAGTGCTGCGAACCCAGCACTTGAGTAGAGAACTGGTTGTCAATGACGCTCCAGGTGTGTCCGCCGTCAGAGCTTGTCACCAGGCGCGGCAAACTTTTAGCGATCGGCGGGGGGGATGGCAATTCCTTTGGAAGTGGAAGAGGCACAAACGACTGTATACCGTACAGGCTGTTGCCCTCAATGCGCAATTGCTGCACGAACCAGGGTACCTTCGTGGGGCTACCAGGCACGCTCAGGTTTGGCACAATAGTCTCCCATATCTGCCCGCCATCGGTGCTATGCTTAAGTGTGGCCGAGAGCTGCGAGGTATTTGAAATGCTGACGGTGTAGATTTCGTTGCTGTTGGTGGGATTGATGGCAAGTTCGCAAGCGTCACCCGTCAGCAGATGCGCGCCAATATCCTGCCAGTGGCCTCCAAAATCGGCGCTGCGCAAGATGGTGACTGTGCCAGGACCATCCTGGTTCGAAACGACGGCAGACTTTGTAGCGCACGCGTACAAGACCGATGGATTGCTGGGAGCAGCCTCTAGCGAGAGGAACAGGTACCCCTGCTGGACTTGTTGCCATTGCCCGGTGGGAGGCGTCTGCGTGCTGCCATGACGTTGACCCACTACCGCGAATACAACGATACTGGCCCCAATGACCAGTAAGACGACGAGGAACGCGCCCACGCCCGCTAGCCACGTACGGCGTTTGCGGGGACTGGCAGGCGGTGGTGCTCCCTGCGAACCTGCTGTATCTATCTCATTTGTCTGCATATTCAACTCCTTCATGAACGCTACCGATTTGTTACGTTCTGTACTTCCCCTACGATTCACTCTACATCAATGACGCACAAGTATCAACAGAAGTTCCCACGGCACCTCTCCCTCCCACCTATGGAACCCCATACCTCGCCTCGCGCGTAGGGACAAGGGGCCGTGTGGGGCGGTTGCGGGGGCCTCGTGCTTGTCCCCGTCCTGTTGGCTTGCACGCCCATGAATACCCTGAATACCAGCGCAATCGCACCCTCCCCCAGGACAAGCACAAGGCCCCCTCCCTTCCACTCCACCGCCCCTTGTCCCTACGCCCGATAAATCCCATCCTGTTCGTATTGACACAAAGCCCTGCTAGGAATAATATAAGCACGTTAGCAACTTACGAGACTGCGAACAATTTGTACGCGCAGCTGGCGTACCATTCCAAGGATGATAGAATAGAGTATGTCCCAGATGCATTCCGACGACCACACCACGCCACATGACGATAGCCAGGATGAACTGGAACGATTGATTTTAGAAGGCGT
>VBHV01000009.1 GCA_005881995.1 Chloroflexota bacterium
CGCTCATTTTCCACGACGCTCTGTGGATTGACCTCTACCAAGGAAAAGTCCAGCCCTAAACGAGTGACAAGTGGTTCGAACAGCGCGTGCGTGACGATGCGCACGCGATGCCCGGCAGCCCGTAAACCGGCTCCCAACGCAATATGCGGTTGTACATCTCCACGTGAACCAAAGGCAAACAGGGTAATGCGCATCGTCTTCGCAACTCTCCATTCTGCATAGGTAATGTGTAGGGGCGCCATTCATGGCGCCCACGTCAAATGAACACATCAACCTCGCCAGGTTCGTAGGGACAAGGTGCGGTGTGGGGCGGATGTGGGGGCCTTGTGCTTGTCCCCCGTACCCGGTCGCCTTCAGGTTCGTAGGGACAAGGTGCGGTGTGGGGCGGATGTAGGGGCCTTGTGCTTGTCCCCCGTGCCTGGTCGCCTTATGGAGAGGACAAGCACAAGGCCCCCACCCATCGCCCCGCCACCCCTTGTCCCTACGCCACGCCCAATCATTACTCATTGATCTTAACTGGCCCCTCCACATAACCACGTCTCGTTTCATCTCGTTCCATCCAAAGAACGGAGAATCTCGACAGTCCCATCCTTGTGCAGGCGTAATCGCTGACCACGCCACTCAACCTCGTTGTTCAACAACAACGTCCAGAGAATCTGCAAGGGCAGCCATAGCGCCACGATGGGCAAGAGCAGCCAGCCACGCGGCGGCATGCGGCGTTGTAAAAAGCGCCGTTCGCATATGGCATAAACCGCGCCAAAGAGTGACAGGCTAAGCGCAGCACCTCTCCACGCGACACGCCTGCGGCTCAGCAATGCCAGTAATGCAATAATACCAGGTAGCGGGAGCGCGAAGCTAAACAGGCCAAAAATGAACTTCTCTTGAAGTGTTAGAGAGGGCATCATAGCCTGGCGCGGCATCACAAACCAGCGTTTGCATTGCCGGGCATACGCCTGTGCTGAG
>VBHV01000010.1 GCA_005881995.1 Chloroflexota bacterium
AATTCAACTAACCCTGGGATGCTTGTGAGGGAGACATAAGGAGAGCAATACGGATAGTCCAGCCGCGATTGGTAGTTGGCAGGTAGACTAACCACCCTGTAGCCGAGCGGCGACAAGGTATAAAAATCCGCATGTATGCCAAACCTTCTCCCATCCGGACTGTACCGTCGGCTTCGGCTTCACACCGAATCTGTCCCATCATCGCTCATAAATGATGCGCGATGAGACTCGCGGGCTTGGCGCGTCTTATCAAAGATGCACCTTACCGCCGGTCGGGAATTGCACCCTGCCCCGAAGGTCTCTCTACATAGTATGTCATATACATGCGAAGAAATGCAAGGGATTGCTAGCTGTGATTTGCCAAACGTTTTAGCCGCCTCGGACACACTATGGGTCAAAAGAACGTAGACATGATATGGGTCAATTTCATAAGTGGTCCAGACTGAGAAACTGTTTTGGAATATCAGTCCCTCATCCAACAATTCAGGGAAATCCCAGGGATTCTGCGACGCTGGATAGAGCGCGGAGATCACCGCCTGGCCAGAAGCAAGGTGATCTGGATGGTAGCGGCCTATAATCATCACAGGTGTCCAGGTGCGATCCGGCGACTGGCAGATCACGCGCGTTGGCCGGTATTTGCGCAGCACGCGCACAATATCGCGCCGCAGTTCGATGGTGGGCTGCAATTGCCCATCGGGGTAGTCGAGAAAGATCACATCCTTCAAGCCCAACACTGCTCCCGCCGCTCGCTGTTCGCGCTTGCGCGTTTCGGCAATGGTCCGGCGCGCAACTGGTCCTACATCGGTCGCTTCATCCGGGCCACCGCCAACCGCATCTGTCAATAACACATAGTAGACATCCCATCCTTCACGCACCCACTTTGCAACCGTACCCGCCGTGCCAAATTCCGCGTCATCCGGGTGCGCGACGATGACCATCGCTACTTTTTTCTGCTCCTGTTGCTGTTCGCTCAACATTGTTCTTCTTTCTTAAAAATACTGCCCATAAACAACGACTCCTGACTCGTGGGAGTAGGAGTGGTTCAGAACCTTCATAGGGTAAGTAAATCACTATTTTTCTACAAGCACAAGCAGCAGCCCACCGAGCAGGCCAAGGTTCTTCAAGAAATGTATCTGCTGGTTCTTGCGCCCTGCGTCGCTCTCTTCCTTCCAAAAAGCGTGGCCGACAACCGTGGTTGGCACAATCGAGCCGAGCAGAGCAAGCGCCGCCAGTTTCGGCGCAATATCCAGAGCGAGCATCGTTCCCGCAACCACCATCACAGCACCATTGAGTTCCACCGCCTGCTGCGGCTCGGGGATGCCAGCCTCGGCGACTTTGTTGACTCGCCCACCTGGATTCAGGAAGGCCTGCCAACCTCCAGAAACGAAAATGCCTGATAAACAAATGTGACCAAGCGACCGTATCAACGACATGTTTAGACTCCATTCTTACTGTAGTGGCACAACCCATTGCGCCATCCAACGTCTTTCACTATGATTACGTAAGCGAATGGCGACCCGGTGACGATAGACCCGGACCGCAAATGATACAACGACATCGGGTTCATCAAGATGAAATTCAAAGGCTCCTTCGTTGCGTCCAGGTTCTTTTTCATAACCAGTGAACCAGGGGGACATCAGGTTGATGTGAGTTATGGGATATGCTCCAGGTCGCTCTGTAAACACGAGGTTGGGAGCTTCCCAGCCTGAATGCGTATGCCCACTGATGTAGAGAGAACCATTACGCCGCGTTGCCAGGATTGTCCGCACCGCGTCAGAATTGTGAATATAGAAAAAGGGAGCGAGAGAATGATAATCACGATTGCGCGCTGGATCTCGGTCTAACACGGTATTGTAGAGCGGGCAATGTCCGAAAATCACTGCGACGTGGGCGGGATGTTTCGCCAGAGCGGTCTTCAGAAAGGCCAGCGTCTCCTCGGAAAAGCGCGGTTCGGGATAGCCTACCGCGTCGAGCATAACCCCAGAAGGTGACGTAATCCTGTATGAGCTGTTCCAGTGTATCCTCCCCACTTTGATGCTCAGGCCACATTTCGTGATTGCCTATTCCTGGGTAGAACGGTATCTTTCCAAGCTGCGCACCCAGTTCCTGCCGCGCCAACTGGTAGTTCTCAGGCGTTCCCGACTCGACGATATCTCCCGGAGAGACACAAAAAGCTGGGACCCCCTCTTTTGACCACAACGCTCGCAAATCGCGAAACATGGGGTTGAGACGCTGCGCGTGATAAGTCCGCCACTGCTCGGCGGTGTAATAGTGCAGGTCCCCCAGGGCCCAGAAGTAAAGCAGCTCCTCGTCGGATGTGTTGATAGAATCTGACGATTGAATCTCGCTCATAGATAGAAGACCGGTCCTCCTTCAATGCTCCTGGTTGTATTATAGAACATAAAAATCAACTAAACAGATGCCTTTCTGTCGCATAAATCTGAAGCTCCTCAAACTCATAGAATCTTCCTGAGAGAAAATGGAATAGAACGGGTAATTATGAAACTCTTTGCAATATTCCGGCGTAACCTTGAATGAACACCTGACAACAAACTGGAGAGAAAGCGAGGAACTAATGTCGAGTTGGAGTCAACCTATTGAGGGGAATGGAAAATTTCACCTGTGGCCCTGGGAAGAGGAGGTGATTAGCACGGAGGAATACGAGCTTTCACTTCAAGGTCTCAAGAATTTTGTCGCGAGAGTAAAGTTAACGAAACTGCTGTCCATAGAAGATCTTTCAGCCACCGCTTCTTTAGTTGGTCATGATATTGCAGTTGTAATAGCGCCTAAAGGGCGGAAAATCGAGAAAAAGTCTCTGGAGATCGGACCGGGGGCGAGCGAGTTCATCAGGAGCCTCGAAAGGGAATATATATTCACAAGGTCTATGTATGGTCAGGAGATCGTAGTGACTACAGGTTACGGTCATACCCTCATCTCAGAGCGTAGAAGCATTGGATTTCAAACCTATCAACGCGAGATATTGCGCATCAAGTTGCCGCTGGATAGAGACATCGCTTTCGGGAACATCCCCAACGTTGATGACGAAAGTCTCTGGGCTCTAGACTTGCGCCGTGGGAGCCTGCAAGAATATCGCCCGGTAAAAGCTCCAGAGGACCCTGCGATACTACAAGGATTCACGGCTGCTCTCAAAGATGCGATTCAAGACATTTTTGCTGTATTGGACTAATCGCTAATCTTCTCAGTTTTATGACGGCGCTAGAGTAACTGATGCTCAACCAGAGGCGCTCCAGGCAAATTTACCAACTCAATACGCCAGGGAACCTGCCGTAAGCTCTTCCTTTATCTCCGAAAATGATGCAACTTCCATTGCTACTTCTCTCAAATTGACACGGCAGCAAATAAACTTCATTCATAAATATATCAGAGCTATTCCGTACTATCGATGTCAAGAGGCTCCCCAATACCATACCAATACTTCACTGTTTGCAGCATTGGAGATGACAACGTATAATAGTGACATTCAGGCAGGAGGGCTATGAACGCAGAAATACGCATCATCCCGATTTCGGGGATAGGCGAAATACCCATAGGCAGTGACCTGGGTGCAATCATCTTTCACGCGATGCAGGCGCACCACCTTGCGCTTCAGCAGGGCGATGTACTCGTGGTGACGCAAAAAATCGTCTCAAAAGCAGAGGGCCGCGTGGTCAACCTGGATGAGGTACAACCATCGGAGTTTGCCCGAGCCATCGCGCAAACCAGTCCGAAGGATGCGTCGCACATCGAGGTAGTGCTGCGCGAAAGCCGCCGCATCGTGCGCATGGATCACGGGGTGCTGATTAGCGAAACGCCGCACGGCTTTATTTGCGCCAATGCGGGTGTCGACGAGTCGAATGTCGATGGGGCGCGAACTCTTACCCTGCTGCCGCTTGATCCAGACCGGTCGGCCAGGGAAATGCGTGCACACCTGCAACAACTCGCAGGGGAAGGCGCGAACTTTGACCTGGCGCTGATCATTTCGGATACCTGGGGGCGACCCTGGCGCGAAGGCCAGGTCAACATGGCGATTGGCGTAGCAGGTATGGAGGCGATCATCGATTATCGCGGGCAATCTGACCCCTACGGCTACGAAATGCACGCCAGTATGATTGCCGTCGCAGACGAACTCGCCGCGGCGGCGGAACTGGTCATGGGCAAGATTGACCGCGTTCCAGCTGCACTTATTCGCGGCTATCGCTATCTTCCAGGCGAGGGTAGCGGGAAAACGCTGTTGCGCAACCCGGCAACCGATATGTTTCGGTGACACTCTCACCCCCTTTGGGGATAAGCTTCTCAGTGACTTCGCTGGTGTGGCCTGTCCCATTTAGGACCCTCTCTTGTAAGAGGTGGTTGACCCATTGACTCACTGGGCTAACATGCATCCTGGATGCAAGGGGCGTGTCTGCCCTACTACTACGCCTGGATGGACCAGGACGTAGATACGTGACCAAGCGAGGGAATGTCACCTGTTGACCGTAGGCTAGCCTGTGCATATTTGCACTGCCAACTACATCTCTATGGCCTTGAAAGCCACATACTTTACAAGCCCATACTCTACCCCTGGGCTTGTGTCGATGCCCACAGACCGGACACTGGCTGCTCGTCCCTCGTTCTGAGCCAGTGAAGCTCTCGATGTGGGCTTGTATGCTTTTGTGCGTAAGATAGTCGATATCTTTGCCGTACTCCCATTGGGCCATGCGCTTCGATGGTTCGCCCTTCCCACACATACTGGGCAAAGAGAGCAGCATCAACACCGACCTGGGTCGCGAGAAAGCGTACCACCTCGGGGGCTGTCTCTTGCCTGGACCGGAGAAAACGGCCTTCGTATTGGAAACATTTGAGCAAGACCGCAAACCCCAGGCGCGTTGTCCCGGATTTGTTGCCAATCGCAACCAACTCATCAGGTAGAAGAGTAAAATGTTCCAGTAACTCCTCTGCTGTCCATGTTCGCTTCATCCCCTCTTTTTTAGGAATCAGGTGCTCCCGTTCAGCCTATGAGGCGTTCAGCAGGACTTTCACCATCACGGCTCCAGCAATGACGTGGTTCCCTGTGTAGCTGTACAGCACGAT
>VBHV01000011.1 GCA_005881995.1 Chloroflexota bacterium
TCCCATCAGTCTGCCGGGAGAAAGTGATCGAGCCAGAACCCTGGGAGCAGTAAACGGTTATCCTCTGAAAAGTCTTTCCAAGAGTTTCAGGTGATAGTTTACGTGAATATGCAGAATATGCCATACTATAGTAGCTTGTGTACAGATCAGTGTATGTACGAGGAAGGGTAACTAAGTATGGCAACGCAAGTCAGTGAAGGCATGCTTCTCTGGGAACCATCAGAGAAGACGAAGCAAGAATCCAATCTCAGAAAATACATGCAGTGGCTCGAACAGAAGAGAGGACTGCATTTTACCGGCCCCGAAGAGCTATGGGCATGGTCCGTGGACAAACTCGAAGACTTCTGGGCCTCGCTGTGGGACTATTTTGAAATACAGGCGTCCAGGCCCTACAAAACGGTGCTGGTGGAAAGAAAAATGCCGGGAGCGCAGTGGTTCCCAGGCGCGGAACTCAACTACGCGCAACACGTCTTTCGCAACGCAACCGCCAATCGCCCGGCGCTGCTCTTTCAATCCGAGCAGCAGCCCCTAACCGAGATCTCCTGGGACGAACTGCACCAGCAGGTCTGCACCGTCGCAGCCGCCCTGCGCAACCTCGGCGTGAAGCAGGGAGATAGAGTCGTTTCCTACATGCCCAACATCCCCCAGTCCGTCGTCGCGTTCCTGGCGACCGCCAGCATAGGCGCCATCTGGTCGAGCTGTTCCCCGGATTTTGGCACGAGCAGCGTCGTCGACCGCTTCCGGCAGATCGAACCGAAAGTGCTCTTCGCCGTCGATGGCTATCAATACGGCGGCAAAACCATCGACCGGCGCGCCACCATCTCTGAACTACAGCAGGCTCTACCAACGCTGCAAAAAACCATCGTCGTTCCCAATGTCTTCAAAGACGTGAGCGCTGAGGACTATCAAAACGCCATGTTGTGGCAAGAGATGCCGCAGGCCACTGCTCACCTGGTCTACGAACAGGTGCCGTTCGACCATCCCTTGTGGGTGCTCTACTCCTCCGGTACCACCGGCCTGCCCAAAGCCATCGTCCAGGGGCAGGGCGGCATCCTGCTCGAACATTTGAAAAACCTGCACCTCGGCATGGACCTCAAACAGGATGACCGCTTTTTCTGGTACACAACCACCGGCTGGATGATGTGGAACCTGTTGATCGGTGGACTGCTGCTAGGCATCCCGGTTCTGCTCTACGACGGTAGCCCCGGCTATCCAGACATGAACGTCCTCTGGCGTTTCGCCGAGCAGTCCGGCATGACCTTCTTTGGCACCAGCGCCGGCTTCATCCTCGCGTGCATGAAAGCTGGTATCACCCCCGGCAAAGCCTTCGACCTGAGCAGGTTACGCGGGCTTGGCTCGACCGGCTCTCCCCTGCCGCCCGAAGGCTTCCAATGGATCTACGAGCAGATCAAGCGGGACCTGTGGCTGGCCTCCATTAGCGGCGGTACCGACGTGTGTTCGGCCTTCCTGGGCGGCTCTGTCCTGCTGCCCGTACACGCGGGCGAACTCCAGTGCCGCTTATTGGGCGCTAAGATAGAAGCCTTCGATGACAATGGCAGGCCCCTCATCGACGAGATGGGCGAGTTAGTCATCACCGAACCCATGCCCTCGATGCCCCTCTACTTCTGGAACGACCCCGAAGGCAAACGCTATCGCGAGAGCTACTTTGAGATGTACCCCGGCATATGGAGGCATGGCGACTGGGTGAAGATCACGCCCAGGGGCAGCGCCGTCATCTATGGCCGCTCCGACTCAACCATCAACCGTAAAGGCATCCGCATGGGCAGCAGTGAAATTTACCGCGTCGTAGAAGACATCCCGCAGGTGCTCGATAGCCTGATCATCGGCGTAGAGCGCGCGGGAGGAGCCTACTATATGCCCCTGTTCGTCGTTCTTCAGCCAGGTGTTGAACTCGATGATGCGCTCAAGACCACCATTCGTAATAAGATTCGCGCCAATCTCTCACCACATCACGTACCCGATGAAATCATCGCTATTCCAGAAGTGCCGCGTACCCTCAATGGGAAGAAATTAGAGGTCCCTGTCAAGAAGCTCTTCATGGGCGCTCCCCTGGAAAAAGCGATCAGTGTGGACTCGATGAGCAACCCGCAGGTGATGCAGTACTTCATCGAGTTCGCTAAACAAGCAACATAGGATGCAGTATGCCTCTTAAAATAACCTCATGGAGCCATGCATGAAAATAGGCCTTGTATCACCGTATGATTGGAGTTATCCCGGCGGTGTGCGGGATCACGTCTCGCATCTTGCAGATGAGTTTATATCGATGGGGCATGATGTGCGCATTCTTGCCCCCGCATCGGGTACCAAAGGCAAAGTGCCTGAAAAATACATCCTCAAAATGGGCTCGACCACCCCTATTCCCATCAATGGCTCTATCGCCCGTATCCTGCTCGATCCCTCGCTTGCGCGGCGCGTGCGCCGTGTATTGCAGCGCGAACGTTTTGATGTCATCCACGTGCATGAAC
Organism: Chloroflexota bacterium; assembly: GCA_005881995.1. The sequence continues at coordinate 2,487 of VBHV01000011.1, forward strand.
CACTGGTGCCTGGCCTGTCTCAACAGGTGCTGCGTTATTCTCGCGCGCTGACGGTAGGAACATTTCACGCCGCCTCGTACTCCAACATCTACTCTACATCGCAACTTGCCTATGCATCAACCTATCCCTTGCTGCGCCCAATTTTTCGCAAACTCGCCGGATGCATCGCCGTTTCTACAGCAGCGCGCCAGTTCATCTCGCGCTACTTTCCCGCCGATTACCGTATCATACCCAACGGCGTCAGCCTCGAACGTTTCCGTCCGGACGTGCCGCCATTGCCGCAGTTCTTGGACGGAAAGCAGAATATCCTCTTTGTCGGTCGCTTCGAAAAACGCAAAGGCGCGAAATACCTGCTGCGTGCCATCCCCCAGATTCGCCAGCGTTACCCCCATACCCGTTTTATTCTCGTCGGCGAAGGACGCCTGCGACCCGGCTTTCAGCGCTACGTCGAGCGCCAGGGCTGGCAAGACGTAATCTTCACCGGCTACGTCCCCGATGAAGACCTGCCCCGCTACTTCGCCAGCGCACACGTCTTCTGCGCCCCCGCCACAGGCGGCGAAAGCCTGGGCATCGTACTCTTAGAAGCCATGGCCTCTGGCAAACCCATCGTCGCCTCCGACATTCAGGGCTACGCCACGGTTATCAATCAGGAAATAGAT
>VBHV01000120.1 GCA_005881995.1 Chloroflexota bacterium
ATCAGAGGGAGTCATTAGCGAATCCTCTCCATATGAATAGATGCGGCCGGCTGATTTGATCGTCCAAGATACACGCCCATCAGCATCTATACGTTGGCGCATATGATTCCGTTTCTGCGCGCCGCGTCGTTCGCCGATGCGTTCCGGGTGAAAGCAATACTGCGCGGATTTTGTATAGAACAGGATAGTATCATGTTTGCGCGCATAATGTTTACTCGCGCGTCCTCCCGACTGATAATGCCAGATAATTTCATTCTTGAAGCCGGGACCCTCTCCCTGCGGGCTGAAACCAAAGACCTCGTCCAGCAGAACCTTTGCATAATGCGTCACTCGCCAATCAAGATGAACATAGAGACTCCCACTATGCGCCAACAACCTGTGCAGCAGCACAAACGCTTCGTATAGCCAAGAAAGATAGGCATCCAGGTTATTATCCCACTTATCGCTATACGCCAATTGGCTGCCGTTCTTAAAATCGCGCCCGGTCATAAAAGGGGGATCGATATAAATCAAATTGATCCTACCCTCAAATTCGGGTAGCAAGGCTGGCAACACATCGCGTTTATCGCCGAGAATCAGGCGGTGGTGCCATGGATCGAGAGTCGAAATTGAAGACGTGTTGATCGATTGATGGTCTTCAGAGCGAGGACTGATGATCTCAGTGGTTACAAGGCGGGGCCTTGCGCTCGTTACTGTATCAAGTAGCTGTCGTTTATCAAGAGTATTATGAAGCGCGTTTTCTGATTTACCTTTCCAGGTCAGTTCGGCCATATGGAACCACTCTATTATTCTTTAATAATCCCATCAAAAAGTTACAGATTTCTGAAAGCGCTGTAGAATAGGTTTATCAGCCTGCATCATATGCAAGAAGCCGCGTTCTGTCAATCTTTTACACATAGCCCAAATTTCTTTCCCATACCAAATCTCCACATGAGTTACGTTGGTATATCGTGATACAAAACATCACTACCTTCATTTCACACTGTTTATCTGGTGTGTGCAGTGTGGAGTTTTGCATATCGTGGATATTTAGTGAGAAACAGGGGTTATTCCTAATGCGAAACCGCAAAATAGTTGTCTGCTTTTCGCTGTTGTCGGCGCTATTGGCCGCCATCATAGTTGCCTCATGTGGAAGTGGCGTTGGCACCATTCCCAGCGGCACACCTGATCACGGAAATGGCACGCCCGCCGTTATCCCTTCGCCCAGCCCGACCCTCCAGCCGGTTGTTACCGCTCCGCCATCGGCATTGGGGGCGACCTATGCCTATGTGCATGCTAACCAGCTCTGGATTGCCCTGCACGGCGCGCAGCCTGTACAGGCGACATCTTTTAATGTATCAGGCCTACCCGATGTTTCCTGGCACCAGCCAGTATGGTCGCCGAATGACCACTTTCTCGCCTTCATCATGAATGCACGACCCGCCGGGCAGGGCGGGGGTGGCTGCCCCGCGCCGGACTTTGGAGCCAATGGCGCGCTGTACCTGTTGAATACCGGCACGCTGCGTCTCATCCAACTTGTTGTTCCAGCCGACAGCGGCGACCCACTCGCGAGCAGTCCGCATAATGGCTACTGGCAATACGTCTTCTGGGAAGATGCAACACATCTACTGGCGTGGTACAATGGCATCATCGGCCAAACGAGCAGCACGGCTGGTCTGTACCGGTATGATCTCACTAAAAATTCACTGACGCAGGTTGTACCGCTGAGTTCACTGGGCGTGGCTACCCTTTTCAATGCCCAGAAGAACGCTCCGTTGTTGCTCTCGATGCGCTATAGTAGTGGACAACTCTATTACCAGGTAGTCACGAATCCTTTTACGCAGCAGAGTCAATTGACCATCTACCGCCATTCCGTTGATCATCCAGGGATGTCCGGCAGTATGGTGCAAACTATGGGAAGCGAAGCGTGGTGCAGTCCGCAGCAGAGCGGCCCTTACATCAAGCCGGGTTGGGATATCTCAGCCGATGGGGCGCAACTGGTGGCGCAACTGATCGGCGCAAGTGCTTCAACAGCGGCTACGAGCAGCGTTGAGGTGCTCAACTTGAGTGATACTTCGACGACTGCGCTCTTTGCGCATCTGCCCGCATCGATGCTTGCGCACGACCTGGTATTGACGTGGGGGCCGGATAGTCAGAGCGTCGTCGCGACTCAGTCTCACCTGCTGAGCCAGGATGGACCCTATAGCGCAACGCTGGCGAACCCGGCTGGCATGCAGCAGTACGCGCCAAACGCTGCCGGCCTGGTTGCCTGGAGGGTAGATAGCGCCGCTTTCGCGCTGCAAAGCACTGATATGACGGATGTAAACGACGCGGCACAAGTTTATGTGTTTGACACGGGGGAAGCGCATGGACAACTCTTGCTCCTCAATGTGCGGAACTTCGTGTGGGGATAACGAAGATGTCACCTGTTTTATTGACGTTTCTTAGTCTGGCTGCCTATGTTTGCGGCCTGGTGATGCTGGTCAAAGTAACGCCGCACCTGCTGAAACGCAACTTTGATGATGGCTTTTTTATGGGCATAGCGGCTGCCGATATTCTCGGCGGCCTGCTCATCTTCGCGCCGGTCGGCCTCATCTTTGCCCTGTTCAACGGCTCGGTTGGCGTTCGTATTGTAGACATGATCCTGCTCCTGGTTACGGGTATCGTTGCCCTGCGTACCTCCCTTCGTAGTTTTCGGCCAACCTATCCAGCAGGCGTATTCCGCGTCTCCAGCATCCTGGCGGGCAGCTATTGTCTCCTCCTGGTGGGTGCCGCCCTCTATGTCATTGTGTTAATGTTTGCTCAACCTTAATTGTAAATGTTAGCATACAGCGCTGAAGTTTCTCTTTACAAAGAGAGCATGAGAGCTGGTCGGTGAAACATATCCCACCGACCAGCTCTCATGCTCTCTAGCTGGCTTTACATCCCCATTTGCTTCTGCATGTCACGCACCTGTGGATACAGATGAAAGACCTGGATGTAGTGGCCTTCGGGGTCTTTGGCGGTGAATGTACGCCCAGCACCCATATCGGTTACTTCGCCAAGGATCTCAACGGACCTGGCTTTCCACTGCTGGTAGACCGCGTCGGCATCCTCTACTTCAAAACCCGGAATGATGCCGCCATGCGCCAGGGGAACGCCATAGGTCTCTTTGGAGGCGTCTTGCAAGGCAAGATTTGTACCCCCAGTCTGAGAGCGTAGCAGCACAAATTCATCAGAGGAAAACTCCTGTATAGCTTCCAAACCCAGGTATTCCGTATAGAACGCTTTCGATTGTGGCACATCTCTGACCAGGAGCATCAAAAGCCCCAAATGAGATGGCATGAGCAAATCTCCTTTCTGAAAGAACCTATACAATCATGTGTTTTCATCGCTTTAAGTATACATGAATGCTACGGAAAAATCTTCTCCAATCTTGCTCTCATTCCGATTTTTTGCCCAATTCGACGGTGAAAAGGAAGCTACGACACCGACTTCTAACATTTACAACTACACGAATCGCCCGAACCACGCGGCCGTGCGCCGTAATCGGTCTATGCGCTGCTGAGGCGTGCCAATTCCAGGGAAATCCATCAGATGGCTTACACCTGGATACCGCACGAGTTCAACCGTCTGTTTGCGTTTGCGCAGCGTCACAAAGAGTTGCAGCGACTCGCTGAAGGGGCAGCGTAAATCGTTTTCTGCATGTAACAGCAGTAATGGCGTGGTGATGCGATCCGCAAAAGTTAAGGCGGAACAACTGCGGCGCAACGTATCGGCGTCCTGCCCATCTCCGCTCATAACCAGGTCGAACCAGAGTGTTCCATCTGAAAGCAGACTCTCGCTGGGCAGGAAGCTGATGCCGTTGCGGCTCACCGCTCCCTTGAAACGGGAAGTCTGCGTGATGGCCCAGTTGGTCATATAGCCGCCGTAGCTCAGCCCGCCAATCCCCAGGCGAGCTGCGTCTACCGGTTCTGTGGCAATCACGTGATCGATGCCCGCCATCAGGTCGCGAAAATCATCTCCTCCCCAATCGTTCAAGCTTTTACGACAGAACTCTTCACCATATCCAGTGCTGCCACGAGGGTTCGCGGCCAGCACAGCGTAACCTTTACCCGCCAGCATTTGAAATTCATGCACGTAGCTATCGCCCCAGGCGAGCGGGGGACCGCCATGAACTTCCAGGATGAGAGGCGCTTTCACGCCCTCAGCCAGTGGTGGCAGGTATAGCCAGCCCTCGATTTCTAGCCCGCCGGGACCATTCCAGGTGATGCGTTTAGGGCGCACAAGTTGGCGGCCGCGCAGGAAGACATCGTTTACCCCGGTCAACTTGCGGCGGTTCTCGCCATTGCCGTCCATCGCCCAGGTATCGCCGGGGGTGAACCAGTCAACGCGGATCATGGTAATGGTTTGCCCATCCCTGCTGATCTGCGGGCTGAGATAGCAACCGTTGCCGCTCGTGAGCCGCGTCACCTGGTCATTGTGTGTATCGATGCGATACAGGTGAACCTGCCCGCGCTCCTGAACAGTCACCAGCACCGATGCATTGTCAGGATACCATTGAGGGGACGTTATCGGAGTTGCGTGCAGTTCATCGATAATCCACTGCATGCAGGTGAAGTTCTGCGCGATTGATGCCGCCAGGCGCGGCGCGGCATTGCCATGCGCGTTGACGATCCAGGGCGAGACGTTGCTTGTTTCGGTCTGATCTGCGCTGTAGTAGTAGGCAATCGATTGTCCATCCGGTGACCACGCGGGCTTCTGGGCGAGCCCCTCTTCGGGTGTCAGGCGGCGCATCTGCGCTGTTGCCGGGGTCAAGACCCACAATGCTATACTCACGCTGAGGTCGGGATCGGGTCGGCGATTGGCGCAGAAAGCGATCTCAGTCCCATCGGGCGACCAGCATGACGAAACAATATCTACCGCCTCAGTCGTGAGGCGAGTGGCTGCTCCATCCAGTGGCACGAGCCAGAGTTGCTGGTGGCGTCCCTGCTTATATCCCAATCCGTCGGCCTGCTCGTCCAGTCGTGTATAGACGACGGATGTTGCGCTGGTATCGGGCGTTTGCAGGTCATCTTCCCCCTTCCAGGGACTATGCGCCAGCAGCGCCGTTCCATCAGGTCTCCAGCTAAATTCTGTCACTCCCTGCGATAGCCTGCTCACCTGTCGCGTTTCCCCGCCTTGCAGGGGTAACAGGTGAATCTGTAGCGAGCCACTGCGATCGCTCACAAACGCCAGTGTTTGCCCATCCGGCGACCAGCGCGGCAGAATATCGTGATAGGTTCCCTCAACGTTGGTGAGTTGCCGCGGGCTTTGCGTTTTTCCGCCTCTAGAGTTCACCACCCAGATGGCGCTGCTTGTAGTATTCGTCTCAACATGACTCTGCTGGATGGTGAAGGCGATGACCGCACCATCTGGCGAAATCTGCGGGTCGTCGGCAATGCCTAATGCCAGCAAATCGTCAACGCTCATGTAGGGGTTCGCGGAAGGTGCAGCCGTGGTAGACGGAGCCGGTACCGCAGGTACCTGAATAGTGGCAGGCGCTCCAGGTACAGAAGGCGTGGCGGCTACGTCTGCCGCTTCACTTCCAACAGGTCGCGGTAGAGTACTCATATCGTCGTGTTCAATCATGGTGGCGCTCCAATCGACTCTACAAAATGATGGTCAGATTACATTGCTTTCTTCAACTATACATTAAAGATTACGATAAGGCCATCGAGTGGTTGCAAAATGGCAAGGGCAAGAATTGCTGTTAGCTATGCAATCTCTTGTATTGTTTTTATGCTATCATGATGATATCGCGCGAACAAGACAATGAGCACTGATATAGGCAAACGTCGCGAAAAGTGGGGGAGCAGAGAAGTTTCATACATCCATACGAACCCTAAGAGGAAACATACCATATGATTGTAAGCGAAGTAATGACAACCAGGCTAATTACGATCACACCTGGTGATACCCTGAGTCATGCCGCTAACCTGTTGCGCCAGTATCAATTTCATCATCTCCCCGTGGTAAGATCTACATTTGGAGTATCTGATACCGGGTCGGGGCAGCGGCCTGTACTGGAAGGGCTGCTGACTTCGCAGGATATTGACGTGGCGGCGGCGGTGGGAACATGGAGTTCCAGCGACCTCCTGCATCGCCCCTGGCAGGAACGGCGCGTCGTGGAGGTCATGCACCGCGCTGTCATGCGCGTGAACCCCACTACAAGCGTCGCGGCTGCCGCCCAGATGCTTGTCGAGCGCGGCTTGAATTGCCTGCCCGTGGTGGAGTACGAACGCCTTGAGCAAGAGAAGGATTCGAACGGGACGGAGGCGCTACTGGTCGGGTTGATCACCCGTAGTGATTTATTGATGGCGCTGGCACGCTCATTAGGCGCGTTTGAGCCGGGGATGCAGTTGAGCATCCCACTTCCCATGGGAGACCTTACTCCACTGGCACAGACCCTGACACTGGCGGCGGAACTGCATATTCAGGTGCGCAGTGTGCTGGCAGCGCCTTTGGAGGGAAATGTTCCACTTTCCGCCACGCTGCGCCTGGGAACAATCAATCCCGCGCCTTTACTGCTGCGTTTGCAGGAAGCGAACATTTCCTATACGTTCGCCGATGCGTAATGAGAAGGACATATCTATGCTGAAGGCAAACCTGGCTGCGCGAGCGCGCCTGATATTTCATCCTGATGAACTTAACTACAACTTTGGGGCGGAACATCCATTGCAGCCCAGCCGCATTGCCGCGTTGATGGACCTGTTGGAGACATGCGGGTTATGGAATAGCGGCGATGAGCGCTATCGCCTCCCTCTTCGTGCTGCCACGAACGAGGAATTGGGCCTGGTGCATAGCGCCGACTATATCGCGGCAGTGCAAAGCCTCAGCGCATCTGAGCCTGAGAACGAAGATGAACGGAAACAACGCCTGCAGCTCGCGCTCAACTATGGTTTTGCCGATGGAGACACGCCAGCCCTGCCCGGAATGCACGAGGTGACGGCGCGTATCGCCGGCGGTTCCCTGGCCGCCTTAAGCGCGGTGATGGGACTGCTCGATGAGCATACATTTGCTACCGGAGAAGAGCGCCCATTGCACGTGTTCCATCCTGCCGGTGGATTGCATCATGCCTGGCCGAACCGCGCCTCAGGGTTCTGTGTCTACAACGATATCGCGGTGGCCATCGCACAAGTGCTGCGCGCCAGTGAAGCAAAGGTTCTCTATATCGACTTCGATGCGCATCATGGCGATGGCGTGCAGCGCGCATTCTATGACGAGCCGCGCGTCATGACCATCTCGCTGCATGAGACCGGGCGCTATCTCTTCCCGGGCACGGGTGATGTGCTTGAGCTGGGCAATGGCCTGGGACGCGGCTACTCGGTCAATGTGCCGTTGGAACCCTTCACCGAGGATGATTCGTATATCGAGGCCATTGACGCGCTCCTTACACCGCTGGTCATTTCGTTTGCGCCCGATGTCATCGTTTCACAGCACGGCTGTGATACCCATGCCTGGGACCCGCTGACCCATCTCGGCCTGACCATGCGCGGTATTTCGGCGCAGATCAAAGCGGCACACCAGCTTGCTCATGCGTATTGTCAGGGACGTTGGGTCGCATTGGGTGGCGGCGGGTATGACCTGTATCGCGTTGTGCCGCGCGCCTGGAGCATGCTCTGGTCAGAAATGTCGGAGCAGCCCCTGCCAGAGCGTTTGCCCGATGCATGGATCGCGCGCTGGCGACCTATGTGGGAAAGTGTGGAACAACAGGAACTAATCGCGCAGCAGGTGATGGGTAAGTCTTCCTCCCTCTCTGTTTTCCCGGCGCTTTTTCAGGATCGCCCGGAGGATTTTCCCGCGCAGCCCCGGCGCTGGTCGATTGGCAGCGCCAACCGGCACACCGTCGCGCTGGTGCGACACCTACTCGTGCCTCCATCCGTGCGCCAGGCCTTTCCAGCGGCGCAGCGCCAATCGCCGCTTGCTGGTCTATTCGACTTGTTGCATTTGCAGGGTTCGGCTACTCCATCGCGCAGTAAGATGCTTGAAACCCAGGTGGGCACCCTGTTGTTGCGCGACTTCTGCCCTCCTTCCATGGTGGAGCGCCTGGTCGTCGATAAAGGAATGTATGCCTTTGCGCGCCTGCCTGAGCGTGAGCATCAACTGCTCATGAGCATTGCCAGGCGGCCAGATTGTGCGCTGGCTATCGCCCATACGCCGGAGGGCGTTATCGTTGGTGAAGTAACGCTGGCGCCAGGTGATGAGTGGTGGGAAGGTCTGGAAAACGTCTACGAAGTTGCCATCGAGGTCAGTTCAAACTGGCGCGGCCTGGGCGTAGCAAGTCAACTCCTGAGCTTCGCGCTTGAACTCGATGCGCTGGAAGATATGATTCTCTTCGCCCTGGGATTATCCTGGCACTGGGATACCGAGGGCCTGGGTCTAAACATCTATCGCTACCGTGAGATGATTATCCGCTTATTTGGGGCCTTGGGTTTTGTTGAATATCCCACGACTGAGCCAAATATTAGCATGGAACCCGCCAATGTCTTGCTGGCCCGCATAGGCAAACGTGTTGACCAGCGCGCCGCCGGTCGATTTTTGA
>VBHV01000012.1 GCA_005881995.1 Chloroflexota bacterium
TGATTGCTCAATTGATCAGCTATTCAGCCTCGTTGTTCGCATAGCCGCGTCCACCTCTTTACCGGTGCGCGTGACGAGAATTGGCAAGGCTTCGATGTCCTCCAGGGAAGTGCGGAAGTTGACGACACAGGCACGCAGTAGAAACGTTCCGACCACGACCGCGTTGGAGATGAAGACCTCGCCGCCGCTCTGCAAGCGGTGCAACAATGCAGTATTCAGTGTATTAAGGTACGCTTCGACCTGTTCGGAACCAGGGGTAAGATCGGACGGGACGTAGCGGAAGGTCGTAATACTCAAGCCCTGGGTAAAAGCTTGCAATTCTGGGTGTGCCTCTACAAGCCGGTACAATTCCTGTGCGAGCCGGATATCGTCGGAGAGCATCTCCACGTAGCCTTTCCGACCCACCTGGCGCAAGGCCAGCCACACCTTCAGCGCCCGGAAGCCCCGCGAGTTCTGTGGCCCGTATTCATGGTAATCGATGGTGGATGGCTCTTCAGCGAAGTGGTAGTAGGGAGGATGGTAGCTGAAGGTCTCGCGCAGCACTTCTGGCTTGCGCACGAGAGCACAACCGGCCTCCAGTGGCGCGTACAACCACTTGTGCGGGTCCACCGCGACCGAGTCGGCTTCAGCGATCCCTTGAAGGTCTGTTGGCACCTTTCCCTGGTCGTCATTGAGCAGCATGGCAGCAAAGCCCCCATAGGCCCCGTCCACGTGGAACCACAGGTCATACTCCCGGCAGATCGCAGCAATCTCAGGGAGCGGATCTACTGCCCCTGTACTCACTGTGCCCGCTGTCCCGATGACGAGGAAAGGCAGATCACCGGCTTCGATATCCGCTTCAATCTGGTGTCTGAGGGCGATCGTGTCCATGCGCAGCTGCGTATCCACCGGTATCCAGCGAATGGCATCTGTACCGAGGCCGAACATGTCGGCTGCCTTATGAATCCAGGTGTGTGTCTCGCTGGAGGTGTAAAGGCGCAGGCTACGAGTCCCTGCACCCAGCAAGCCTGTTGCACGCACGTCCCAGGTGGCTTTCGCTTTGCGGGCAGCGAGGAAACCCACGAAATTGCCCATGTTGCCCCCACTGACGAGCAGACCACCGCAACTGGTGGGGTAGCCGATCAGTTCGGCCATCCAACGCACCGTCTGCTCCTCGATTGTATTGGCCATAGGCCCGCCAAACCAGCCGCCCATGTTGGGATTCACGGAGGCAGCCAGCAGATCACCTAGCGCCCCAATCGGAGCGGCAGATGAGGTGATCACCCCCCAGAAACGAGGATGACCGTTGAAGGTGGAGTGCTCGAACAGGAGATCGGTAGCCTCTTCGAGCAGATCCTTCGCGTCCCTGCCTTCTTCTGGGAGCAGGTCGGTGCCCAGAGCTTCCCGAATCACGCTGGGCGGCTCATTGACGGTCACCGGCCGATCAGGCAGCGTGCAAAGAAATTCTGCGATGCGCTCGACCAACTGGCGCCCCACTTTGCGGAACTCACTGGGGGTCATTTCGAGCGGTGCGATTCGATAGCGCAGCGCGTCGCGTTTGTCCATGGTTCGTGCTCTCCTTTGGTCGTCGACTCTCGATGAACTTATCGCAACCCTGCGAAGAGGTCATCCTCAACGCCGCGGCCGCCATTGACCAGGCTGAAGGTGCGATAATAGGTCTGGCTCTCCCAGAGTTCTTTCTGGTGCTCCTGCGAGAGGTGCTCGAGCTGGCGATAGGCCACCAGTTGTGACTCGTGACACAATATTGCCTCCCACACCGTCTGCCGG
>VBHV01000013.1:0-2585 GCA_005881995.1 Chloroflexota bacterium
CGGAAAGAACGATTGCTCTGCGTACCGGCAGGTATCTTAAGCATGGTTGATTTCCCGTCCACCGTGGGAATCTCCACTTCGTCACCAAGCGCGGCCTGTGAAAAGCTGATGGGCAATTCATAGAGAATATCGTTGCCCTGGCGTTTGAAGAACGGGTGTGATTTAACGGTGAGGATCACGTACAGATTCCCCGGCGTACCACCGCGCGAACTGACCTCGCCCTCGCCGGTGACGCGCACGTTGATACCGTCATCAACACCCGCCGGGATATTGACAACGACGCGGCGATTATTGCGCACACGACCCTGCCCTCGGCATTTCTCACAGGGCGTAGTGATCACCTTGCCCTCACCACGGCAACGCTCGCACATGGTGACATTGACAAACTGCCCGAAAATGGACTGCTGCACACGTCGTATCTCACCCGTACCCTGACAGGAAGAGCAGCGGGTAGTCGACGTGCCAGGCTGGGCGCCGCTTCCCTTACAGTTCGAGCAGGCTTCCCAGCGGGGTAGCTCTATCTCTTTCTGGCAGCCAAAAACCGCCTCTTCAAAAGAGATGGTGAGGTCGTAGCGGAGGTCCGCGCCTCGCTGCGTCCCGGTTCGACGCTGTGTTCCAGACGCTCCCGCGAAGAATGTTTCAAAGAGATCGTTGATGGAGCTAAAACCAGCAAAATCCCCGAACCCTGCCGCGCCACTGCTACCATTTAGCCCGGCGTGGCCATAACGGTCATAGATAGCACGTTTCTGCGGATCGCTCAGTGTCTCATAGGCTTCATTGATCTCAATAAAGCGAGCTTCCGCTCCCTGCTCTTTATTTGCATCCGGGTGGTACTGCTTGGCAAGGCGACGATAGGCTTTCTTTAAATCCTCTTCGCTCGCGCCGCGCGATATTCCCAGTGTCTCATAATAATCTCGTTTGTTTGTGGCCATCAACAGGTCCTTTGTATCAGAAACAGGACGCGGCCTGATGCGCGCTCTCTCATCCTAAACTGCTTTTCATGATGTCATTTAATACTACGATGTTTCATCCTCTCAATGCAAGAGTGTAGCCATGATGTCTGTAGGGACAAGGAGTGGAGTGGTGGCCTTGTGCTTGTCCGCCGTACCTGTTCGCATCTCCAGCGAGGACAAGCACAAGGCCCCCTCCCTTTCTCCACGCCGCTCCTTGTCCCTACAAACCCTACGGATTACATTTCTTTATATTCGCCTTCGATGGTGTCGTCCTGGGGACCGGCTTGATCGGTCGGGCCTTGTTCCGCACCAGCAGGTCCACCGTCAGCGGAAGCACCGGCTGAACGATAGATGGACTCGCTGATCTTATGGAAGGACTGCTCCAGGGACTCGCGTGCCGATTTGATGCGCGCTACGTCGTCGGTTGAAAGCGCGGCGCGGATATCGGCGATCTTGGACTCCAGTTCGCTCTTCTGCTCCGGTGTGATCTTGTCACCCAGTTCATTGATGCTCTTCTCGGCCCGGTATGCCGCGCTATCCGCCAGGTTGCGCTCCTCGACCTCTTCCTTGCGCTGTTTGTCCTCGGCCGCATGCGCCTCCGCGTCGCGCACCATGCGTTCAATCTGATCTTTGGAGAGTCCGCTTGAGGCGACGATGGTAGTCTTCTGCTCGCGGCCCGTGCCTTTGTCGCGCGCCGAGACATTGACGATACCGTTGGCATCGATATCGAACGTGACCTCGATCTGCGGTACGCCGCGCGGGGCAGGGGGAATACCATCCAGAATGAAGCTGCCCAGCGAACGGTTGTCCTTGGCGAACTCACGCTCACCTTGCAGCACGTTGATCTCTACGCTCGGCTGGCTATCGCTGGCAGTAGAGAAGACCTGACCCTTCTGCGTCGGAATAGTGGTATTGCGCTCGACAGCACGTCCTTGACATCGCCCGTCAGCACACCGGCCTGGATTGCCGCGCCAACCGCTACCACTTCATCGGGGTTGACCCCGCGATGCGGGTCACGATCAAAGATGCGGCGCACCATCGTCTGGACGGCTGGCATACGTGTCTGACCACCGACCAGCACAACCTCCTGGATATCGCCGGGGCGAACGCTTGCATCGGCAAGGGCCTTCATGACAGGGCCGCGTGATTTCTCGATCAGATCCTCCACCAGCTGCTCCAGCTTGGAGCGGGTCAGCACCATATTGAGGTGTTTGGGGCCACTGGCATCGGCGGTGATAAAGGGCAGGTTGACCTCGGTCTGCATGGAGCTGGATAGCTCTTTCTTGGCCTTTTCTGACGCCTCTTTCAGACGCTGCAGGGCCATGCGATCCTGTCGCAGATCGATGCCGTTCTCGCGGCGGAACTCGTCAGCCAGCCAGTTGATGATGCGCTGGTCGAAGTCGTCACCACCCAGGTGCGTATCGCCGTTGGTACTCTTCACCTCGAAGACGCCATCGCCCAGTTCCAGAATGGAAATGTCGAAGGTGCCGCCTCCAAGATCATAGACGCCGATACGCTCGTCTTTTTTCTTATCAAGTCCATAGGCCAGTGATGCAGCCGTTGGCTCGTTGATGATGCGCAGCACGTCGAGTCCAGCGATACGACCGGCGTCCTTGGTCGCCTGGCGCTGCG
>VBHV01000013.1:2633-5965 GCA_005881995.1 Chloroflexota bacterium
CGGAGATTTCCGGTGGGCTGTACTGCTTGCCCTGCACCTCTACCCAGGCATCGCCATTGGGTGCTTTGGTCACTTTATAGGGAACCAGGCGCCGGTCGCGGTCCACCTCTGGATCATCATACTTGCGACCCATAAAACGCTTGATGGAGTAGACGGTATTTTCAGGATTGGTCACAGCCTGGCGCTTGGCGACTTCACCCACCAGGCGCTCACCGGATTTGTTAACTGCCACGATGGATGGAGTCGTGCGAGCGCCTTCCGCGTTCGGAATAACGACAGGTTCTCCGCCTTCCATAACGGCAACACAAGAGTTTGTTGTTCCCAGGTCAATTCCAATTACTTTTGGCACAGTTGCCTCCTATTTGTTTGTTAGTTGTATGTATTGTGGGTTATTCATTGAAACCGTACATTTCAGCCAGCAGGTCATTCATAACCTGCGTCATGTAGCGTACAACAGCAATGGCGCGTCCATACTGCATGCGTGTCGGACCGATCACTCCCAGCAGGCCACCGATCTTGCCTTCCTGACCATAGCGTGCGACGACCAGGCTTACATCGCGCATGTCATCCCATTCATTCTCCCCGCCAATGATCACCTGCACACCATCGGTAGCACGCAGCTGTGATGCCAGGACAGGCAAGAAACGGTTTTGGTCGAGGACTTCCATGACCTTGCGCACACGCTCATTGCGCTCTTCCTCAGGCCCCATACGGCTGTATTCGGGCTGTTCCAGGATGTTGACCACCCCATCGCGATAGAACACGTCGCCTAGAGGATCGCCGTGCTGCTCCAAGATACGCGCAATGGTCGTGGCAATCAGGCGCTCAATGGGTGAGAAATCAAATTTGCCTAACAGCGCCTCCACCTCTATAGCGTTTTTCTCTTGAAAGAGTTTATTCAGCCGCGCGGCCAGGACGCTTAACTCTTCCTGGTCAATGGGAGCTTCCAGCAGTAAACGCTGCTGCTTGACGGTTCCATCGCGCAGCACCAGCACGAGGTGTACAGCGAGGTCCGTCACCGACAACACTTCAAAGTGTTTGAGGTAGCCCACATTGGCGCGGGGCGAAGTCATGACAGCGGCGCTGTGAAGCAATCGCGCCATTACCGAGGCGGTCAGGCGCACCCATTGATCAAGTTGATCTTGCACCTGGTAGAACTGGTGCCGGATGAGGCGCTGCTCGTTGAGCGAAAGCGCTGATTCCTGCATAAGATATTCTACAAAGTAGCGATAGCCTAGATCGGTAGGCACACGGCCCGCCGAGGTATGCGGCTGGTAGATCAAATGCGCCTCTTCCAGGCCCGCCAGTTCGTGGCGAACAGTAGCGGAACTGAAATTGAGATGATATTTACGCACCAGCGTTTCAGATGCCACGGGTATGGCGCTATGAATATACTCTTCGACGAGCGCTCGCAGGATCTCCTGTTTGCGCTGGCTCAGTGGTATCATATAGTGATACGTCCTCGCACAAGCAATGGTTGCTGTTATGATACTTCGTTTGTCAAGGATGATTGCTAGCACTCTCACGATGAGACTGCAAGTACAGAATAGCACTCAAGGAGGGGGATTGTCAAGAGTTTAAAACCTGGTTTGATGAGTTGATAGAAGAATAAGCTCAACTTATTAGTGCTTCATAGGAGTTGAGCAACCCCTTGACTGCTTTACGAACTTAGCCCACTCTAACGCACATATCTCAGTGATTGAGAAACGGTTCACCCCTTAAGCACATCACGCGGGAGGAACATCACATCCAACTGAGGAACACGAGTAAAGTCACTATCAGTCGTGACAAGAGTCAGATCATAAACAAGAGCCGTAGCCGCAATCAGCGTATCAATGTCGCCAATGAGGCCAGAGCCATGGGGTGGGCGCAGCGTACGCCGAAGTTCTGCGTACCGCTCAAGGATCAAGTAGTTCAGCCCATAGGGGTATACCTGTTGCAAGAGTGCACGTAACTCTGTTTGACGACGAGCAAAGTCTGGAAAGCTGTGGTTATATTCGCTGATTTCCCCATAAACGAGAAGACTGGTAGCAGCCTGATTATGGTCCACCCATGGCTCCACTAGCGTGACGACATTCCGACCTTTGAGATAGCCAGTCAAGATTGGACTGTCAAGCAGATAGCGCCTCATAAATCAATGGGCGCCGTTGGCTCAGTCGCATGGCGCATGCGGTCAAAGGCCTCCGCTTCGTCATCCCAGCCTAAATCGCGCCATGCACCCGCCAGGTTTCTGCCCTTCCTTCGAGTTCTGTTCGTCTTCGCGTTGGGTATCGCTTCAAAAGGTTCAGCGAGCATCTCAAGCTGTGTTGCGGCCTCTTCTTGAACTTCCGGGGGAAGCTGTTCAATCCGCGTAAGCACTTGCTGTAATCGCTCAATCATTAGTTCTCCTCATTTCTGCAAGCACGATCCCCATACCAGTATTGTATCACATCAGAAGCGATTTGCTTTCTTATCATCTCAACAATGTGTCTTTGCTCGTCTTCAGGAAGCTATGCGACTTCGGCAAATGCTTATTTCAGTGATTCTATCATGGCTTTCTCACTTTCAGGATAGGAGCATCTCCCTACTGGACACTATGCAAAGTATAGACGCTGAGTGCAGCCCTATCAAAGAAACGATGCTCATTTTCAGAATATCATGGTGTCGGTGAAGGAGTGGGTGTCCCATTTCCAGTACCGGTACCACTGCTCAAGCCGCTCGTTACTGGAATGTCATTATTGAGCATCCAGCTCACATAGCCACTACCAGCCAGGCCATTGACAGTATTGACCGATTGTTGGATGACACCGGGTGGAGGATTGAAGGTGTCCGGCGGGAAGTTAAAGTCATTACAAGTGCTCCAGTTACCTGGAAATGCGCCTGCCGGATAGCATTTACCGCTGGCGTACTCGAGCGCATCGTGCCAGATAGGGGCCGCGCCGCTGATACCAACCACATTCTTCATCAAATCCCCATTGGCATTGCCCGACCAGACGCCCACTACAATATCGGGAGTATAGCCGATGGTCCAGTTATCCTGGTAGCCTTCGGTTGTGCCGGTTTTCGCGGCCACAGGACGTTGATCCCAGTCCTGCGTGGTCAGCACCGTATCAGGAGCAAACTCAATCGCGCGCGCATCATTATTTGAAAGCATCGAAGACATCAGGTACGCGATCTGCGGGCTGATAATGCGCGCGGCAGGCGGATTTTTGGTATCATAGTGGTAGAGGTGATGCCCATAGTTATCCCAGATATCCAGGACTCCCTGCGGTGGAACGCGCATGCCCTGATTGGCAAAGACCTGGTAGGCGCCTACCATCTGTAGCAAGGAGACATCGTAGGCACCAAGCGCG
>VBHV01000014.1 GCA_005881995.1 Chloroflexota bacterium
TGCACTTCTCCCCAATAATGCATACAATATCGCCAGAATCTTTGTAGGGACGCTTGCGTCGCCCGCTGTCGGAATGACCACCAAGTTAGGATGAGCAAAGTAATGGTCGATTTCATGAACTTCCCCACCCAACGCGAACGCGTACTCACCTATGGCAACACCACCATTGGCATCATCAGCGATATCTGCCTCGTCTCGCATTTCCAGGTGGGCTCGTGGCAGGTGCTCTATCGACCGGAGGAGACGGGCAATGTGAAACGCTGGGGGCTGCCCTTGATGATCCCCAATTTTTCACGCCTGAAGGATGGCATTTTTCAGGAGAAAGGCACTACACTGCCCATACACGGATTTGGGCGCAATCTGCCCTGGAGCGTGACTGAACAAAATGAGACTACGCTGACCATGCAGTTGAGTAGCAGCGACGCCACGCGGCCCAGCTATCCCTATGAATTTACCTTTAGCGCCAGAATTGACGTGGGTGAAGCAACGTTGACCTATACGCTGACGATGGAAAATCGTAGCGACGAGGCGATGCCATTCCGACTGCCCAACAACCTGGAGCCGCAGGCTAGGACGCAGTCCGTTGGCAGTCGGAATACGGACCCAATGCCCATTGCGCCTGGCTTCCATCCGTATTTCACGGTAGCGCAGGAGGAGAAGGCGGCGCTGGTGACAAATGGGCCACCAGGATTTGCTGTGGGAGACTTCGACTGGGTAGAGCATATTCCGGACAATCCCTACCCATTTCCACATTCACTACACCTCCAATTTCCTGGACGAGGAGCGTTGAGCATTGAGGAATTACCGCAAAAAGGACAATTCGCACTGCATAACATGCAAGTCTGGTCAGAGCCGCCGACCAAACCAGACCATAATTTTGTGTGTTTCGAGCCGACCGTTGGCAGCGAAGACGCGCTCAATCGCCCGGCAGACCGCTTGACGATTGAACCCTATAGCTCCCACATCATTATGTTACAATTGAAGGCAACACCATCGTAACCGTGCAATTCATACATCCGTAAGATATAATAAGAGCGGAACACATTACCCACATACATTTCCATTGAAGGCGAAGGCGGATAATGACAAAAGAACCGGCCAATAGCTATTGGCTACAAAATAACAACAACACACCTCAGAGATCGCGCAATCAGTTGCGTCCTGGTCCTGCTGGTCGCCCCAACGGGCAGCCACCCCAACGTGGTATGTCCTCTATCAATCGTTGGCTGCTGATCATCGTGCTGGTCATGCTGGGCATTTATCTCTACCAGTTTTTCAACGCAAATAATAACAACACCTCCTCGCAGCGCAAAGAACTGGCTTATAGCGATTTCTATAATCAGATCAACGACGGCAATATCAAATCTGCCACCATTATTGGTTCGAGCGATATCACCGGGGATTTCTGCAGCCCGGTAGGGGGCTTCAGCACCTATCACGTTGTGCAGTTGCCTAATGGCGACCCTAATCTTGTGCCAATTCTGACGCAACCGAGCGCTCCAGGCTTTAAGAAACCCACCTGCGTTAATATGACGACGGTGATTACCCAGCCGCCCACCGACAGTAGCTTCTGGCTGAATATTCTGATTGCTTTCTTGCCTTTCATCTTCCTGATCGCCATCTTTGTCTTTATCAGCCGCCGCGCGACCCAGGGGCAACAGGGCATCTTCAGTTTTGGCAAGAGCCGCGCGAAGCTGATCCTGGAGGACCGTCCCAGCACCACCTTCGCGGATGTCGCAGGTGTAGACGAGGCCAAGTACGACCTGCAAGAAGTGGTCGAGTTTTTGAAGACGCCCTCGAAGTATCAACGCCTGGGCGGAAAGATTCCCCGCGGCGTGCTGCTGGTAGGCCCTCCTGGAACCGGTAAGACGCTGCTGGCGCGTGCCGTGGCCGGCGAGGCGGGCGTGCCATTCTACTCGATGTCAGGCTCGGAGTTTGTGGAGGTGCTGGTGGGTGTGGGTGCGAGCCGTGTGCGCGATCTGTTCGACCAGGCCAAGAAGGCCGCGCCGAGTATCATCTTCATCGACGAAATTGACGCCGTGGGACGACAACGCGGCTCCAGCATCAACAGCAACGACGAGCGCGAACAGACCTTGAACCAGCTGCTGGTCGAGATGGACGGCTTCGATACGCGCCAGGCCGTCGTAGTGATCGGCGCGACCAACCGCCCCGATGGACTCGACATCGCCTTGCTGGCGGCACGCCGCAACCTGGACTACGTCAACCAGCGATGCTTTGAAGAGGCGCTGGACAAAATCCTGCTGGGAGCCGAACGTCCCCTCGTCCTCAGCGAGGCAGACTTGAACGTGACCGCCTATCACGAGGGTGGACATGCCCTGGCGGGCATGCTCTCAGAACATGGTGACCCCATCACCAAAGTCACTATCGTGCCGCGTGGGCAGGCGCTTGGCGTGACCATGGCAACGCCGCTCGATGATCGCTACAACTATTCGAAAGAGTACCTGCTGACGCAGATCGTCTACGCGCTGGGTGGCCGAGCC
>VBHV01000015.1 GCA_005881995.1 Chloroflexota bacterium
CGTAGCTGCCAGGGACGAACGATAGCGCGGCGAAGAGCAAACAGGATCAGGGCGATAGCAACAAAAATGATGAAGGCATCCAGAACGATGGCAAACACTCGATTATCGCCAAGCAGCGGCAGCGAGGCGTTAAATGCGCCGAGCATAAAGTTGAGCAGCCCAAACTGGATGATGATAAAACCCCAAAAGGTAAAGAAATGGGCAATGCCGGGAATGGGGTCGCGCAGCACGCCTTGCTGACCCAGCACGATCAGGAAGAATTCGCCGATGCGATCTTCAATATGGTCGCTGCGGTCCTCTGGCCTGGCTTTGGCCAGCAGGGCAATTAGTTTGCCAACACGAATACCGAAGAGGACGAGCGCCGCCAGGAAGACCAGGACAAAGATGGTGGTACCGACCCATCCCCCTGTTGGTGAGATCACTGGGGGTGTCATAGTAACAACCTCCGTTTCAGATTACCATTGTTCAAGGGCAAGTTCAGCAATCCAGGTAAAGTGATTATCGCGTGCCGCTTTCACGCTCTTCTCAACATGAACAGAATGTTTTGCGCCATGATAAAGCTCACCGAGCGCGATTGCAGATATATAAACGGCAGTTAAGTCGTCAATCCGCTTTAGAGTCTTTGTATCCTGTCTGAGTGAGAGGATCAGCACACTTGAGTCCAGCAGATAGCTAATACTCATCTGGCTCGATCCTCTCACAGTCTTCTAATGCCAACTCCATTGCTTCAACGTCTTCAGGCGGTAGCTTGAATCGCAACAACGCTCGACCAGGAGTGCCAGGCGGTAGTGGTGTAGTTGCTGGAAATGTAACTAGCCGATCTGTCTGAGCGAGAATTTGAGCATACTCAAGCACACGGCGTTGACGGTCTGGCGAGAGTTGTTCAAAAAGCTTGTTGATCTCTTCAATCGGGGTTGCCATACCCTCCTCCTAATTAAAGTCAAACTTTCATCTCTCCATTATAACACCAATGAAGTTGGCTCCATAGCTACTGCACTTTTCGCTTCTTCACCTCACCGGTAAGCTGCGGCAGAATGGTCAGCGCATCGCCGATGATGCCCAGGTCGGCAACGGAGAAGATGGGCGCGTGTTCATCTCTGTTGATGGCGACGATGTACTTGGAGCCTTTCATGCCAGCAAGGTGCTGGATTGCGCCGCTGATGCCGCAGGCGATATACAGAGTAGGTTTGACGGTTTTGCCTGTCTGCCCTATCTGATAGCTGTATGGAAGCCAACCGGCATCAACGATAGCACGTGTTGCGCCTGCCGCGCCGCCAAGGGCTGCTGCCAGTTCTTCGACCAGGTGGAAGTTTTCAGCTTTACCCAGGCCACGCCCGCCGCTCACGATGACGCTGGCGTCTTCGAGCGATGGGCCTTCGCTTTCCACCTCGACCCTTTCGAGTATCTTGATGGTCTGCGATTCGGATGTGAGGGATGCCTGTAGAATTTCGACTTCCGCCGTTTTTCCCTCGTGGCGCTCGATGGCGAAGGCTTTGGGGCGCGTCAGGACGATGCCGGTGCCTTGCTGGGGCAGGGTTGCAGTGACCAGGGTCTCACCGCCCCAGGGGACGGTGACTTTGAGCGTGTCACCCTCGAATTGGAGGTCGGTGGCATCGGTAATCAGGCCCATATTGTTGCGCACATTCAGGCGGGCGGCGATGTCGCGCAGATTGTAGGTGGTGGCGAGCATCAATAAGGCGGGCTGGTGTTGTTTGAGCAGATCGCTGAGCGTGTCTACGGCTGGCAGGGTCAAATAGGTATCGTAGGCTGCATCAGCATGAACATAGACTTTCTCCGCGCCATATTCACCGAGTGTCGAAGCTACCTCTGCTGCTTGTGAGCCAAGCACAATGGCTTCGGCGCGGCCAAGCGAGGCGGCCTTGCCCAGTACCTCTAGTGAAGAACGCGCAGGCTGGCCATTTTCTACTTCGACCAGCACCCAAATAGTTTTAGGCATATTATTTCCTCCTGGAGCACTAGAGCA
>VBHV01000016.1 GCA_005881995.1 Chloroflexota bacterium
GTCGCCGCGAAGGATCATGAATTCGTGCTGACGGTGAGGCGCACCATTGTGCCAAATCGCATCGTTCTCTATCGCCGCTTCCACAATGAGGCCCGCGTGCAACAGGGTGTGATTCGTATACCGCGTCGTCTCCTGGGGGCAGATTGGATGGAGCAGTTACGCGAATTGCTGCCGAAGATCACCTCGGCGGCATAAGCTGAGGTTGTTAAATAGACACCAGCCCCTGAGCCTGCAATTCACTTAAAATAAGTTCAATTTCTTGAATGGTTTTTCCTGTACAGCGAGAAAGATCGGAGAGCGAGCGGCGACCATCAACTAGAAAATAAATGAAACGCTGGCGGCGGGTGAGTGGTAATGATAGAACATCACGCTCGGTATCACGTTTTTGCGGGACAAGCCATTCTATCCCTGGAGAAGACGGACTGACGCGCGAAGAGCCGCTGCCATTACTCTGCTCGCTTGACGATTGGGCAGGTAGAGGGTAAGCGCCGGCACTGGGTGCAGCAGCAGGCGTATCCAGATGAAAGGTAAACTGCACGTTACGCCAGAGCAATAACCTGGTAAGTGCTTCCTGGCCAACTATTTGTCCGAGACGGGCATAGACCGGTTGACCGGCCTGGAGATGAATCTCCCCTTCCTGGATTCTCCCGTTGTTCGCTTGCTCTATAGACAGCCGTCCACTTTGCCGCCTTAGGCGAGCCGACTCCAGCATATTGCTTACACTGTTTGCCATCATTGCTCTATCATTTGCCATCGCGCACCATACCCCCTTTTTATAGCTCATCTTTCACAGGTACAGGCATGCTTACTGTAGCTGTGCGCGCATCTCCTATGGGTCGAAGTGTCATATGCACATGTCGAATAATATTTCTGTATACATTTATACCATAGATATGAACGAATACGGAAGTAAAAGGTATCTCAATTTCGGAGCTTGCCAGATTTTTTAACGGCTTTTTTATGTATATGGGGGAGTTACCTGGCGCGGCGTGTATGCATAAGATAAAACATCATGGCCTGCTTGTACTCGATAAGTGTTGCATACCCATTGGAGATGACCTGGTCGATGAGATTGAGCAAACTTGAGACAACCTGCAGCCGTGTTTCATCTAAGCCGTCTTGTTGTTTTAACAATTCAATGAGCTGAGCAGGATTTTGGCCAGAAATATCCATACCCAGGCGCACAGCTTCAATGCGCAGCCAGACCACCAGTTGATGCCGCAGTTGTTCAAATATGACCAGATCCTCGTCACTAACCAGTGCTCTTGTGCTATCAGGCTTGTTTACCGGCACTTCAACCAGTGGTGCCCGCGCGGAAAGCTCGCGTGGTTGGGAGACTGCAGGTCGCGCTGCCTGCTCTGAGTAGTGGATTTTTTGAACGGCAGTCGCTTTGTCTTCTAGCGCTGTCGATGGAAGCGGCAAATCTTCAGGAAGCACAACCCGTTCTACCCGGTTCCCAAAAGGTGCTGATTGCGCCGGAGATGCAGAAAGTGGGGCGGCAGCATGAGAGGCTGGTGAAGCCACTACTTCAGCGGGAACTGCGGGGACAGCTTGCCCGGAGGGAGATGAGAGTGGATTCGTCGACCGTGGGCCAGGTAATGGATTGGTGGTACGCACTTCCTGGGGAGCAGGTCTGGTCAAGGGTACCGGTCGCACTGGCGGCGGAACTGTCTCGACCTTGTCACTACCAGTTGAGATCGGGCGATGACGCGGTGAACGTTTCGGAAGTACAGTGGCAGCGCCGTTCGCACCATTCGGTGACGAGGGCGTCGCGGTATGGGCATCGTTTGCTATAGTTGCTCTGACTTCCCCTCGCACTTCTTGCAGTTGTTGTTGTAAGAGCGTGGTAGCGTTGGCAATCTGTTCCCAGCTCAAATCCGGTTTTCCCATGACATTCGTATTCAACCAGGATATTGCCGGTCGAGGACTGCCAAAGGGGGGATGAGTCTTAGGACGATTATTCAAATGTCCTCGCAGCCCCTCCGTTACCGTGGTTGAAGAGTTGGTGATGAGCATGCGCACGTCAGACATGCGTTTGCGCCCTTGCTCGCCAAAAAAGCTGCGATTACGCTGAACATACTGAATGAGCAGGCGCTCAACCTGGTGATGGAAGTCGGGGGACATGACATCGATGCGATTCCAGGAGTTGAAATCGTATGAGCTCAGGAACATCCAGACTTCCTGGCGCTTCGCGCGGTCTACCGGACGCATGCGTAAGGTATTGGTGCGATAATCAAAAAATCGTGGAAAACAGAAATTGGCGATTAACGTTTCCGCCAATTCCGCTTTCAGTCGCGCAAGTTCAGCAGGTGGAAGTTGAGCCAGGTATATACCCACACCAATACCTCTTTCATACATACAGAAAATCCTTCAGCGTCGCTAAAGGGCAACTACGGGACAATCGTGAACGAGTCTATTTGCAGCGCATTCGTACCCTGAACCAGTGTAACATTGCCAGGCGCGCTCACTATGTGCAACGGAACACGCGCCGTTACTGTTCTCATTGTACCGAACGGAACATCAAAGGGTAAAAGAGCAAGGCCCACATGGGCTAGCCCAACTGGAATGTTCCCTAGATATAAGGTGCTGCTGACGGTGCGCACAATCGTTCCAGGTTTCCACGAAGCGGTAGGGCACCAGGATATGGCGGGGAAATCGATACTTGAAAACTCCTCTTTGCCATTCTGATCGGTCAGGGTCGTCAGGATTTTTAACGGGGGCACATTGGCGCTATTCACTTTCCAGTAGGCGGTCACCTGCATAAACCTGGTTCCTACTCCAAATGACGATGGGGGAGCAACATTATATCCAACCAGGCTCACGACCGAGCCATCCGCCGGGGTAAAATCAACCTGCAACGCATGCTGCGTTTCCTGAGGCGATACGCGCACAAATGAACAGAACGCATCTGGCAGATTGGGCACCACACCGTCTCCGGCTTGCGCCGCCGAATAGGTCGAGATACCCGGAGGAGGCAGTCCACGTTCGAGCAAGAGATAGCCATCCTGCGCGGCCAGGACGCCGTAGTTTCCACCCAGCAGCATCTTTTTCACCTCCATCGTAAAGTTTGGCGTATCGAAGGGGTAAGGAAAGCTAGTAATATCCAGGAAAATATAGTCAGCGGTATTATCTCCATAGGGGAAGAGATAGATGTGCGTGCGTTCGCTGAGATGTGGCACCAGGCTCGATTGCGCTGAGACCGAAGCAGTGGATCGGATCTTGTTTACGAATTGCTGTGCAAGTTGCTGGTGAGCCGTCGTATGCGGCCACCCAAACCCCTTTGAGAACGGCAGCGCGCCATAGGTGAAATCCTCGCGCACGACGTTGAAGAGCACGAAGACAACCAGCAGGGCAAGAGCAACGGG
>VBHV01000017.1:0-3486 GCA_005881995.1 Chloroflexota bacterium
CATAATCGCGTCCCTACGGAAATAATACAGTGAATGCAAGAGTTTCTGAAGGTGCAATTAGCACACGTGGAATCAGCCAATTAATGTCAAGCATTGACGACGGGATTGCGCATTGTTCCAATACCTTCAATTTCCGTCTCCATGATATCGCCAGCCTTGAGAAATTCGGGTGGGTTGCGGGCGAAGCCGACGCCGCTGGGGGTGCCTGTGGCAATGATATCGCCAGGTTCCAGCGTCAAACCTTGCGAAAGGATAGCGATTATGGCACGCACAGAGAAGAGCATCAAACTTGTATTGCTTTCCTGTTTGGTGACGCCATTGACGCGCAGGCGTACCGTCAACTGCTGCGGGTCGGGAATCTCGTCGGCGGTGACAATCCAGGGCCCCATGGGACAGTAGCCATCGAGGCTTTTGCCTTTAAAGAACTGCTTGTGGCGTGCTTGAAGGTCGCGCGCGGAGACGTCGTTGAGGACAGTATAGCCGAAGACGTGCGATAAGGCGTCCTCTTCGCGAATGTTCTTGCCAGTTTTGCCGATAATGACGGCCAGTTCGACTTCCCAATCGATCTGGTTGGAAACCGCCGGGTCAATAACGATCGTCCCGTAAGGGCTGTTGACGGTGGTCGGAGCTTTTGTAAAAAATAGAGGGTCTTCCAGGATGGTGGCCTGGCGTCCGCGCGCCTCGGCTGACTCCTTCGCGTGATCCGCGTAGTTGAGGCCGAGACAGACGATATTTTTGCATGGGCGTGGAATGGGCGCTGCCAGTTGTACTTCGGACAGTGCACGCACCGCGCCAACGTCTGCGAACGTCCTCACATCGGAAAAGCGGCGGCCCGCGGCCTTCTGCATAATTGCTTGCAAATTGGGCAACCCCTGGTCGTAATGATCGATCAGATCGAGCATGCTTTCATAAGGCGTGCGATTTAGGGCGCGGGCAGCAAGGTCAACATCGACGATCTCGTCGCCCTGCACGATACCAAGGCGCGCACGAGGAAGGTCAGAGGTAGAAAAGCTGGCGAGTCTCATAGCGGCTATCTCCTTTGTACAATTATGAGGGCGCAATGAATTGCGCCCCTACATCATGTTATGTCATCAGTGAGATCAGGAGGTTGGTTCGCTTCCGGTCATGCTGGTCGGCGGACGCAAATCGGCGGGTTGACCAGGATAGGGAGGAAGTCCCACGACCGGACCAAGCTCCCCGGTAGCCACAGCAAGTTTATGAGCTTTGCGCTCGAGAGCTATGCACACCAGGTCGACTGTACTGTCCAGATCTATGACGCCGGTGTTGATTACCAGGTCATAGAGGAGCGGGTCATTCACATCGAAATGGTACTGCGATTGCAGGTAGCGCGTGCGGTCGCGGTCTTTGAGCTGAATACGCGCCTGCACCGCGGCCTCATCAAGCCCTTCGCGACGAGCTACATAGGTGATACGCTGCTTAAGCGGCGCGACGATGCGAACATGTAGTACATCGCGCCGATTAGCTAGAATTGCTTGCGCGGCCCTTCCAACGATCACCACATGTCCTGTTTTTACAGCCATCACGACCACCTTTTGCAGCGCTTCGTTGTAAACGCGCTCTTCCTGCGCGGGTGCGGTGGTAGGAGGGATGGGAACGACAGGTACAGCAAGCTGCAGCGCGTTGAGGGCGCGTGCAACAAAGCCTTCCACGCGCTCATCATGCATGGATGCCTCTTCTTCTGTAATGCCCAGTGTATGCGCGACACGCGCTACGATTTCATGGTCGATTAGTTGCCACTGCAGTCTCTGTGCGAGACGCGCGGCAACTTCTCCGCCGCCGCTCCCATACTGGCGCGAAATAGTTATCGCGCTCATGTCGGGAGTATGTTGCTGCCCCTGGCTCATGGGTACCTCCTTTCAACAAGAGATTATCTTGTGAAAGATTACTATGGCTACTTATATGATAGTATATGCTACGGAACCCGGAAGGTCAAAAGAACTGGCCTGATAAGCTGTCGTACAGTATTGATAGCACGTGAGGGGAGACGGAAGCGTTTCATCTTCGATGAGCGGGGAATATGCGTGTAGGGCGTAGAATAGTATACAATAAGAAAAACCAACGATTTGTGAAGATTGGAGATATCCCTTATGATCGTTCAGCCGAGGCTGGCTTCTGCTGTGATGCTGCTGCGGGATAGGGCTTTAGCAGGGCAGGGGCAAGCCCAGCCCGTACCCTATACGGAGCACGACACTGATGGAGGACCAGGGCAGCGCATCGAAGTGTTTATGGTACGGCGCGTGATTTCGAGTGATTTTATGCCTGATGTGTATGTCTTTCCTGGCGGCTCTGTTTCGCGAGATGATGCCACCGCTGAATTGTCGGAAGGCGTGTGCGCGCCTGTTGCCCTCACGTCGTCCGATCCTGAGGGGCGTACCGCGCTTGGCAAGGGTATACGAGCCGCTGCTATGCGCGAACTGTTCGAGGAAGCGGGGGTTTTGCTGGCTTATCGCGGGGGAGCAATATTGTCCATTGCTGAGGAGCAGGTCCAGCACTTTGAGGCCTACCGGCAGGGTTTTCAGGAGCGTAAGGGATCGCTGGTGGAGATGGCGCATGCTGAAAATCTGATGCTGGCCGCCGATCACCTGGGCTATTTCGCGCATTGGATCACACCTGAGGGGATGCCCAAGCGCTTCGATACGCATTTCTTCATCACTACCGCTCCGGCTTCGCAGCAGGCCGAGTATGATCGCGTGGAGACGAGTGAAGGCATCTGGATTGCGCCATCTGAGGCGCTGGCGCGCTTTGAACGCAATGAGTTCCCGCTGGTCTTCGCCACGATCTACCAACTGCGAGAACTGGCGGCCTTTGGCAGTGTGCAAGCGGCGCTGGAACATTGCGCGACATCGCATGTGCCGACGCGCGTTCCGGTGCTGACGCAGGAAGATGGCAAGGTGCGTGTATTTCTGGAGGAAGATGCTGGCAACACCTGGGAAGTGCCAGAACACATGACGAAATCGTAGGGAGAGCTTTTATGAACCACTCATATACAATTATCCTGGCACCCAATCCCTCGATCATGACGGGACCAGGCACCAACACTATTATACTGGGCGGAGGATCAGACGGCGCGCTTGTCATCGATCCTGCCATCGATGAGAACGCGTACCTTGATACGCTTGTACAAGAGGGAGAGAGACGCGGCGGTATCGGGCGCATCCTCATCACGCATGGGCACCCTGATCACATTGGAGGGGCCGAAGCTCTGCGCGCCCGGCTGCAAGTTCCTATCTATGCCTACAGTCGCCAGGGGGTGCCGGTGGCTGATGTGGAAATCGCGGATGGCACAAGGTTTCCCGCGGGTGAGGACAGCTTGCGCGCCATACATACGCCCGGTCATCGCTTCGATCACCTCTGTTATTACCTGGAACGGCAACGCATCTTATTCGCGGGCGATCTGATTTCGGGCCTCACCACCAACGTGATTGCACCACCCGACGGTGACATGCTTGACTATATGAATTCGCT
>VBHV01000017.1:3780-4679 GCA_005881995.1 Chloroflexota bacterium
GCCCAGCCTGCAATCGCCTGGTGGGCATTGGTCAGCAGGATGCCGCCGCCCAGGGAGGCGACGAAGGTTAGCAAACTGGTCAGACCACTTGCGCCTTCTCCACTGCCGTTGTTTCTGGATGAGCCGGGGCGTCCGCGGCGGTTCGATCTATGTTGTAAGCCGACATCGGCTTTGACCTCGATCTGGCCGGTATCCAGTTTGGTGATGATCTGTTCCAGCTGGCGCGGCAGTTTCAGGAGAATGCGACCTGACTCTAGCAACTGGGACAGGATGTCTTGAAAGGTCTGGCTCGCGCCCGCAGCGTCCAGGCCCAGGAATTTACGGGCGTAGGGAGTAGCGACATCGATGAAGTTGAACTCCGGCGCGAGTCCTGTAGATACTCCTACCAGCGTGCTGATGGCGCGGCCAGTGAAGGCGAACTGGGTGGGAATCTGGAAAGGCTGTCCGTAAAGTAGTCTGCCAGCGTCGGCTGTTACTTCGGGGATGTCGAGATCGCGTGCCTGGCCCAGCGTCATGCCGTAATATTGATCGAGCATGATGGATAAACCGCGCTCGAGGGCGGCCAGATTCGCGCCTTCTCCGATGAAACCCAGGCGCGAGAGGGCGTCGACCAATGCTTTCGCGTCGCGCAGAACAAAGCTGAGGAAGAGATCTTTCAGCGCTTTCTTCATGCTTTTGCCGAGGCTGCCAACCATGCCGAAATCGACGAATTCGATAATGGGACCGACTCCGGGCGGGCCTTTTTTCACGAAGATATTGCCCGGGTGCGGGTCGGCATGGAAGAAACCGGCATCAAAAAACTGGTAGAAGTAGGTCTGAACCGTGCGTTTGGCAACTTCAAGACGGTTGATGCCTTCTTTTTCGAGGGCAGCATAGTCGTTGATTTTGATGCCATCGAT
>VBHV01000018.1:0-2506 GCA_005881995.1 Chloroflexota bacterium
AATGCTACCTGAGAATTCATTGGTGAAAAAACATCCTCTGCTGCGTCTATTTTTCCGAAATTCTGATCAGTGGTGTGTTACTGTCAGATAGACTGGAGAAAACAATGAACGAGATGCCTAAACACATGCACAACACCTTCTGGGTCGACAACGAGGTCTCTTTTACGTTCGCACCTCAACTTTTGGATCCAGATATGAGCAAGAGCCTCAATCTGAGTGATTTCGCTGCCTTTCTAAAGGATAACGGCTTTAGTGTGCCGCGTTGGAACGACCCTAACAACACCGATCAGCGTAATCTTGCCGAGCAATCAACTCGAAACGCTACACCTCATCACCCTGTCTTCTACGCCTTTCCCGATCTAGGCATTGTTATGCCGCAGGTGCCGAGGGGTGAGACAAGTACGCTGGTCGCCGCATTCTTCCAGTTTGAAGGGCCGCCGGATGAACATAGCTCGCAACAGGGCGACCAGGTGGGTCATGGTCCTACCGACCTCAGTCGCACGGCCGTGGCGCGCCTGGTCAACTTGGTCAACGAGCACCAGCAGACGCTGTACAACGGAGAGGAGCGCTTAAAGGATGGCACGCAGTTGGGGCCTATTCCCATCGCAGGTGCAGGGCCGAACTTGTGCTGTGGAGGTTCCAACGGCGATCCCACCCGTCCGGTTACGACAGGCTGCCCGCTCACGCCTCCTATTCCCGTCGAGGCGGATACAGAAGACGCGTCTTCGCCTGGCCTCTGGCCTATCCAGCTGCCGGAACTGCCACACGAATTGAAAAAAATGACCGGCGATGGCGTCACTGTGTTTGTTCTGGATTCGCTTCCGAGTGAGGGCGATATGAGGAGAGCTGCTTCGGCTGGCGGAGAGCATAATCTGCTCTTGCTCGATCTTATCAACAACGTCACGTTCACCTATCCTGCCTTGCCGGAGATCCTTGATCGCCCCGGCCCGCAGCAGACAATGACCGGCAAAGACATCCAGGGCAGAGCTGTAGGGTTTCGCATGCCGGATCATGGCCTTTTCGTCGCGGGCATCATCCGGGATATCGCACCCAACGCTCACATAGAGTGTATTCGTGTGCTCAACGATTACTGCGCCGGAACGGTGCAGATCTTGACTGGGCAGTTACATAGCATACTGGACCGCATACAATATGGTGATCTGCAAGGCAGAGATGTGGTGATTAATATGAGCCTGGAGATCCCCGATGATGTAGATGTGAAGACCAGTGGCATCGATCTGAACCTTGCCCGCCTTCAGCTGCTCGCAGCGATTCGGAGCCTCTCTAACAGAGGGGTGATCTTCGTCGCCTCCGCCGGTAACGAGGGCGACAGGCGTTATATGAAGCCGAAAGGGGAGCACCCCAATGCCCTCTACCCAGCCGCCTATGCCTATCCACTGGGCAAAGTCGAAGGGGTTGATAACATGATCCCAGTGGGGGCAGTCGATCGTGAAAGGAAGATAACTCCGTATAGTTGCTACCCCGGTACAAGAGGTGTCTCTACATATGGAGGAGAGGTGCCCACCGGTTTTATGAATAAAGAAACGCATATGACGGAGGTGGACACGCGTAAAATCGACGCCGTCATTGGCGTCTACACCCAGCTGTCCTACCCGGCGCTCTCCATCGACGATCCAGAGGCGACCTATCCCGTACCCAACGGTCACGGCTGGGCCAACTGGATAGGAACATCGTTCGCCACGCCGATCATCAGCGCGGTAGTGGCGCGGGCGCTTGAACTGCGGCGGCGCACCCCTTCCCTGGCTTTAGAGGTACAGAGTACTGACGCTATTATCAAGTATGCTACAAAGAGGACGGTATCCTGGACGACGAGTAACGGAGAAAGCTCCACGGGTATTCCCGGGCCAATGGTCTGGGCCCAGCAGCCTCGTCCCTAGGAGAAAGGGAGCGAACGCCGGTAAGCGTTGGAGCAAGCGGACGCTGTCAGGGCATCTTGATCGCCGATTGGTATAGGCTTTTGAAGAGCAGCTGATACTGTTGCTCAATTGCAAAGTCTATCACAGATGCTCTTAGAGCAGGAAAACGAGAGGTGAGAGACCATTCAAAAACGGTACTCTAGCCAGCACCCGTTTTTGAATGGTCCCGACAGCCTCTTAACACCGGGCTTGGGAGATGGCAATAATACCAGCAAAATAGAGCCATCAGGCAGAACTCGATATGAAGTTGAGGTAGGATCAGGATCCAGGCAAACATAGGTTATAACGTCGTAAGCCTCCTTCTAGGGAGTCCAAAGATGGTAATAGCTGCTTCCAATCTTCAGATTTATAACCTGCATAGTGAGGCAATTTGGCAGGAGCTCTACCCGTTGCTTCGCTCTTTAGCCAAACGCTTTGTTTACTCCTTTGATGTAACCTGCTGGCACGGACAGGAAGAAGATCTTGTGGAGGATATCGTCCAGGAAACCGCCCTACGCCTGCTAGGATATTCTGAGCGTGTAGAACATGGGGAAGCGGGTCCTATCCAAGCATTGGAACCCATGATATGG